>JBEAQC010000157.1:0-6104 GCA_041164085.1 Actinomycetota bacterium | reverse complement strand
CCCGGCATCGACGACGTTGTCGACCACCCGGCCACGGAAGGTGGTGCCGATGATCGAGTCGTGGGTGAGCACCTCACCGTCGCGGAGTGTGCCGTCGTCGACCAGCAGCGCCAGCCGGGAGCTCGTGCCCGAGCCGCAGGGGGAGCGATCGACCTCACCGTCGGCGAAGACCGTCGCATTGCGCTGATGCGGGCCACCATCGAGCCGTCCGAGGTCCTCCCACCAGATGACTCCGTAGATCCCATCGAGTCGTGGATCCTCCGGATGCTTGGCGGCCGTGGTCCCGGCAAGTGCAGCCTTGATCTCACGCCCGATGCCGATGAGTTCGGTGAGGTCATCGGGGTCGACCCGAAGGCCAAGGTCATCAGCTCGCACGCTGGCATAGATCGCTCCGCCGTACGACACATCGACAATGACCGGTCCACGCGAGGTCGCGACCGTGATGCCGCGCTCGATGACGTACGCCGGGACATTGCGGAAGGTCACCTCCTCGGTCACGCCAGCCACCTGGCGCACGCGAGCCACCACTCGGCCTGAGGGAACGTCGATGCGGACCTCCGTCACCCCGTCGGGGTCCGCTGCAACCAAGCCTTGCCGCACGGCCCATTCGCCCAGGGCGATGGTCCCGTGACCGCACGCCGTGGAGAAGCCGTCCTTATGCCAGAAGAGGACACCGATGTGCGCGCCCGCATCATCGGGCGGCACGAGGAAGCAGCCGTACATGTCCGCGTGACCGCGCGGCTCATGGCACAGCAATTGCCGTACGCCATCGATCTCCGCGGAGTGCGCGGCAGTCTCACGGCGGTCGCGCACGCTCGTACCGGTGATCTCCGGTGCACCCTCGACGACGATCCTGAAGGGTTCTCCGGCTGTGTGGTAGTCCACCGTGCGCAGCACGTCACCGACCTTCGGCATCGAGTTCGGCGAGCAGGTCAACGCGACGCAGGTGGCGGCCACCGTCAAAGTCGGTGGTGAGGAAGACGCCCAGCGCGTGCTCGGCCTCCGCAACGGCGGTGACACGCCCACCGAAGCAGGCGACGTTGGCGTCGTTGTGTCTGCGACTCAGCTCGGCATCCTCGGCCGTGCGCAGGACAGCAGCCCGCACACCGGGGATCTTGTTGGCAGCCATGCAGATGCCGAGTCCGCTGCCACACACGGCGACGCCCCTGTCCGCGTTGCCAGCGCCAACCTCTCGCGCGACAGCGGCACCGAAGACCGGGTAGTCGCACGATGCGTCCGTGTCTGTCCCGACATCGACGACCTCGTGACCAGCCTCGTGCAGCCACTGGCGCAGGGCCTCCTTGAGTTCGAAGCCCGCGTGGTCGCTGCCGATGACGATCCTCATGCGTCCCCACCTCTCAACTCGCGGCGCACCGCTGCACGCCACCGCTCTTGTCGCGATGCGATGACCGGATCGCCCGCGGGCTCCACGATCCCACGGGAGTCGATGGCGACGGGCGGCATCGACTCGCCAGTGGCGGATGCGCCGAGGCGTGCCGCCCCGACGACGGCCGCATCGGCGACCGAGGCAGGGCGCAGGGCGATCCCGAGCGCATCAGCCACGAGTGCGACGTAGGCCGGATCCCTGCTTCCGCCCCCGAGCGTGGTGAGAGGTGACGCGGGCGCGGCACCGGACTCCGCGATCGCGGCGTAGCCCGCGGCGACGGCGTACGCCATGCCTTCGAGTACCGAGCGGAGCATGGCCTCCCGCGTAGTCGCCAGTGACAGTCCCTGCCAGGACGATCGCAGGTCGGGATCCAGGAAGGGGCTGCGCTCGCCCGCGACGAAGGGAAGGAAGATCGGGTCGTCGGCGCGGATCCCCGCGGCGAGTGCTCGCTGAGCGTCGTCGATGCTTGCACCCAGCCAGGACAGGGCCCGCTCCAACGCCAGTCCACCGCTCTGCATCGCCGCGAGCCGGTAGAACGCCTCGCCGATGACCCCGACTGCGGCGAAGGTGTGGGTGCGCAGTGTCTCGTCGGGATCCGCTGACGCGATGACGCTGCTCAGTTGTGCGCCCGTGCCGAGGGCGAGGGCGCCCTGGCCCGAAGCGAGGCCGAGTCCGTGAATGCCGCACGCCGCATCGGCACCGCCCACGGCCACGGGCAATCCGGCGAGGGGTGAAGGCGACCGGACGATCCCGCCCACCGCGTCGGAGGGGACGACGCTCGCAAGGAGATCCGGGCGCACCTGGCAGGCAGCGAGCGCCGCCGGGCTCCACTGTCCGGCCACCAGGTCATAGAGCAGCGTGCCGCTGGCATCCGAGGGATCGGTCGCGACCTCGCCCGTCAACTGCATGCGCAGCCAGTCCTTAGCCTGGAGCGCCCAGCGTGCCCGAGCCATCACCTCGGGTTCATGCTGAGCCAACCACGCGAGCGTGACACCGGCGAAGCCGGGAAATGGCGCGGAGCCGAGACGGGCGAGTTCATCACGGCCGAGTCGAGCAGCGATCGCTCTCGCCTGCTCGCCGCTGCGCGTGTCGGCCCACGTGATAGCCGCACGAAGCGGTGCGCCAGTGTCGTCGCAGAGGACCACACCGTGCATCTGCCCGCTGAGCCCCACCGCGGCGGGCCGCTCCGGCGTCGTGGCGAGCACCTCGGTCGCGGCGTCGACGACCGCGTCGTACCAGGCGGTCGGATTGCTCTCGGCCCAGCCGGGTTCGCTCGACACGACGGCATAGGGACGCACCGCAGCGGCGACGACCTGCCCCTGGGGGTCGACGAGCGCGACCTTGACGGACTGGGTCCCCAGGTCGATGCCGATGACGTGGCCCATGCGCACATCCTGCCGCGCTAGCCTCGCTTCCGTGCCCGAGGTGGTGTGTATCGGCAGTCTCAACGTCGATCTGGTCGTGCGGCTCTCCCGCATGCCCGGGGTCGGCGAGACGGTGACGGGTGATGCCCTCGAGCGGCACCTCGGCGGAAAGGGCCTCAATCAGGCGCTCGCGGCAGCGCGAGCCGGCGGGAGCGTCGCCCTGGTGGGGGCGGTCGGCGACGATGACGGCGGTGCCTGGATGCGCGACGAGCTCGGGCAGGCAGGTATCGACCTGAGCGGCGTCGAGACTGTCGAAGGCGTGAGCGGTACGGCGTTGATCGAGGTCGATCACGGCGGTGCCAATCGCATCGTGGTGATCCCCGGCGCCAACGGCTGGCTGACACCGGGTTACACGGCCAAGCAGGTCCGCGCACTTGCGCCCGCCGCCATCGCCCTCGCCCCCCTCGAAGTGCCACCCAGCGCGGTGCTCGGCGCACTCCGCGAAGCGCACCACGCAGGTATGCGCACGATCCTCAACACCGCTCCCGTACCGCCCGAGGGCCTGCCCGAGGGACTACTCGAGGTGACCGACATCGTCGTCGCCAATGAGCACGAGGCCAGCATGATCACCGGCAAGGTGGTCGCGGGTGTGGCCTCCGCCCATGCTGCCTCTCGCGCCTTGCGCGATCGTGGTGCCACCAGCGCCATCGTCACCCTGGGTGGCGACGGAGCAGTGTGGTCGACCCCCGAAGGCGACGGTCACACCCCGGCGTACCGGGTGACCCCCGTCGACACCGTGGCCGCGGGCGACGCCTTCTGCGGCGTCCTCGCCGCCTCCCTCGCGGCCCAACTCCCCTGGGCCGATGCGCTCCGACGGGCCAGCGCCGCCGGAGCGCTGGCCACGACCGTCGGCGGAGCGGCGCCATCCCTGCCCACCGCCCAGGCCATCCACACACTCATGACTGCCCAGGAGGACTCGTGATCTGGCACCCGCAACTCGCGTCACTGCTCGCACGATTCCGCCACGCCAATGCCATCGCGGTGCTGGACGCCCCGTTTCCGACGTACCCCGGCGTCGAGACCGTCGACCTCATCGTCCGTCGAGGCTTGCCCACCATCCCCGATCTCGTCGATCTGATCCTCGCCGAGCACGAGGTGAGCAGCGTCGTCATGGCCGATGAGTTCCGCCAGCACGTCGATGCGGAGACGCAGGCGTCCTACCTGTCACACCTGGGCGCGCTGCCCGTCGAGTGGATTCCGCATGTCGACTTCAAGGTGGAGGTCGGTCGATGCCTGGGCATCGTGCACACCGGAGACCCCGTGCCCTACAGCAATGTCATCCTGCGATGGGGCTGACCGCATGAGGCGCACCCTCGTGCGCCGGATGGAGCCCTACGTCTCTTCGATCTTCGGCGAGATGTCGACCATCGCGCTGCAGACGGGAGCGATCAACCTCGGACAGGGCTTCCCGGACACCGACGGCCCCGATGAGGTCAAGCTCATCGCCCAGGCGGCGATCGCCGAAGGGCGTGGCAATCAGTACCCGCCCGTGCATGGCCTGCCGGATCTGCGCGCAGCCATCGCCGAGCACCAGTCGCGGTTCTACGGGCTGAGCATCGACCCCGACACCGACGTCGTCGTCACCACCGGTGCATCCGAGGCCATCCAGTCGGCGCTCCTCGCGCTGTGCGACAGCGGCGACGAGGTCATCGTCTTCGAGCCGTGGTTCGACATCTACGCCGTGGGCATCGACCTCGCTCACGCGACCCGCGTCTCGGTGCCACTGCGCCCACCGGACTTCCGGCCCGACATCGAGGCCCTGCGCGCCGCCATCACTCCGCGCACCCGGCTGCTGCTGCTCAATTCCCCGCACAACCCGACGGGGGTGGTCTTCACCCGCGAGGAACTCCAGGCGATCGCGGCTCTGGTGATCGAGCACGATCTCATCGTCATCGCCGACGAGGCCTACGAGCACCTGTGGTACGACGGGCATCCGCACATCCCGATCGCCACCCTGCCCGGCATGGCCGAGCGCACCGTGACAATCGGCAGTGCCGGCAAGTCCTTTTCGTTCACCGGCTGGAAGGTCGGCTGGGCGACCGGGCCCAGCGATCTCATTCGCGCCGTTCGGGCCGTACGCCAGCACCTGACCTTTGTCTCCGGCGGCCCGTTTCAATACGCGATCGCCCACGCGCTGCGCATGCCGGACAGCTATTACGACGACTTCCGCCACGGCCTGCAGCACCAGCGGGACATCCTCACCTCCGGACTGCGCGAACTTGGCTTCACCGCGGTGGAGTCAGAGGGGACCTACTTCCTCACTACGGACCTCGGGCCGCTGTCGGACTACGCCGATGCACTCACGGCCGCACGCGACCTGCCGGGTCGGGCTGGCGTGGTGGCGATCCCTCTGCAGGCCTTCTGCGATCACGCCGGGGTGGGCGATCGGGCCCTGCGCTGGGCCTATTGCAAGCGGCCGGAGGTACTCCGCGAGGCCCTCGGTCGCCTTGCGGCCCTCGGGTAGGACTCCCCGTCTGCCATGCGGCACCATGGTGCGATGCCGCAGATCGAGTACGTCACGCTCGCCCACCACGCCGAGGCCGTCAACGGCCTGCTCTACCTCCAGGGCGCGGGGTGGACCGATCTCGAGCAGCCCATCGACGCCGAGGGCAACCTCGGCATGCTGCACCTCGGGATTGGCGTGAGCATCACCATCGGCTGGAACGAGACCAATCGCTCCTACCCCCTCACCATCAGCGTCGAGCATGAGGACGGCGAACAACTCTTTGCCGTCGAGGGCAGCGTCGAAGCGGGTCGCCCCGCGGGCGCCACTCCCGGTGCCGATCTGCGCAGCGTGCTCGCTGTCAGTGGCGAGGTGCAGTTCGGCAGGCCCGGGGGCTACGTCGTACGCGCCTACATCGGTGACGAAGACGGCGGCAGCGCCCGCAACGTGTCCTTCCGCGTGCACTTCCCTGGCACCCTGCAGCCGCCCGCACCTGCCGGCCCGGCTGACTTCTCGCTCTGACCAGCGAACTTGGGGACATAAGCGCAGCTGGACGGCGCTTTCGTCCCGAAGTTCAGCCCAGACCGCGAGATCGCGCGCCTCGGCCCACTCATGCGGCACGCTTCGCGACAGCAGCCAGGACAATCTCGACCACCTCATCCGGCCGCTCGGTGATCTGCTCCCATGTGAAGCGCAGGACGAGCCACCCGCCGACGACGAGAGTGTTCTGCCGCGACCGGTCGCGCTCAAAGGAGCGCCGATCCGAGTGGAAGGCTCGCCCGTCCACCTCGATGGCGATGCGCAGTCCAAGGTGCGCAAAATCGATCTCGGCGACCACCTGACCTGACTC
>JBEAQC010000156.1:0-6826 GCA_041164085.1 Actinomycetota bacterium | reverse complement strand
GGCTGGAGTGCGCACGTCCTCGAGCAGAAGCGCACCGGTCGCCTGGTGCGTCCATCCGCTCGCTACGTCGGGCCGGGCCCGCGCATCCCCGAGGCCGTGCCCGGATGGGACGCGGAGATGGTCGCCCCCTCCGGCTACACGCCGTCCCTGCGCGAGTCCAGGCAGACCTCAGTCCGGCGCTGACCGGCGTACTGCGTAGCCTTGCCGTCGTGAGCGACGACATCATCATCCCCACCGATCTCCTGCCGCGCGATGGACGCTTCGGCGCGGGTCCGTCCAAGGTGCGCCGCGAGCAGGTGAGCGGGCTGCTGGACGTGTCCGGCACCTACCTGGGCACGTCTCACCGCCAGAAGACCGTGAAGTCCCAGGTGGGTCGCCTCCGCTCGGGTCTCGCGCAGCTCTTCTCCCTGCCCGACGGCTACGAGGTCATCCTCGGCAACGGCGGATCGACCGCGTTCTGGGACATCGCGACCTTCGGCCTGATCCGCGACCGCGCACAGTTCCTGTCGTTCGGGGAGTTCGGGGCGAAGTTCGCCACCGCCGCCAAGCAAGCCCCCCATCTCGGCGAGCCCACCATCATCACGTCCCAGCCAGGGGATGCCCCGACATTCGCCGCTGAGGCAGGCATCGACGCGTACTGCTCACCGCACAACGAGACATCCACGGGAGTGGCGATCGCACCGACCCGCGTCCAAGGCTCTGATCCTGGTGCGCTCATCCTCACCGACGCGACGTCCGGTGCAGGCGGACTCCCTCTCGACGCCGCACAGACGGACGTCTACTACTTCGCTCCGCAGAAGAGCTTCGGCTCCGACGGAGGCCTCTGGCTGGCGCTCATGTCTCCCGCTGCTCTCGAGCGCGTGGAGCAGATCGCGGCAACCGGGAGGTGGACCCCGGCCTTCCTCGACCTGTCGATCGCCATCGACAACTCGCGACAGGATCAGACGTACAACACCCCGGCACTCGCGACCATCTACCTCATGGCGGAGCAGGTCGACTGGTTCCTCGCCAACGGTGGGCTCGACTGGTGCACCGCTCGCACAGCCGAGTCGTCCGGCATTCTCTACGACTGGGCCGAGGCCAGCGATATCGCGCAGCCCTTCGTCGCTGATCCGGCGAAGCGATCGGCCGTCGTCGCCACCATCGACTTCGACGACAGCATCGATGCGACCCGGATCACGAAGGCGCTGCGAGCCAATGGGATCGTCGACACCGAGCCCTACCGCAAGCTTGGCCGCAACCAGATCCGCGTCGCGGTCTTCCCCGCGGTCGATCCCGACGACGTCCGCCAGTTGACGCGTTCGATCGACTACGTCATCGCGCAGTTGAGGTGACCGACGACGGGGTGCTGCATCGCCCGGTCAGGCCGGTGCGTGATCGCACAACCTTGCTCGCCTACGCCCAACTTGGGCTCCTCGGCTGGTTCATCTACGCCTTCGGTGCCTCGGTCACACTGCTGCGCGACGACGAGGGCCTCACGCGCACCGCCGCGTCCACGCTGAGCATCGCCCTCGCGGTCGGCGGGACCCTGGGCAGTTTCGTCGCGGCCCCCGTGGTCCGTCGGTGGGGACGCGGACTCATGCTCCGCGCCGGCGCAGTCTTCGTGGCGGTGGGATCGCTCATCTACATCTCCGATGGCCCCCTGTGGATCGTGGTGCTCGGCCCCTTCATCGGCTCCCTCGGCGCGAGTTTCTGCGCGGTGGGGGTGAGCGCGTATCTCGAAGCCCGGCAGGGTGCCGCGGCGGATGCCTCACTTGCCGAGGCCAACCTCGTCGCCTCGAGTGCCTCACTCCTGGGCATCCTGGCCGTCGGCGTAGGAGCGACGACGATCCTCGGCTGGCGGCTCGGGTTGATCCTGCTCGTCATCGTGGTCATTGCGCTCGAGTTGCTGCGTGGACGATCGCTGCAGCCCTTCAACGTCGGCACCGAGATGGAGTCGCGGACTGATGCGCCTCGACTCCCACGTCTGGTGTGGTGGGCCGTCATCACCCTCATCCTGCTCACGAGCGTCGAGATAACACTCCTGCAGTGGGGGCCGGATCTGCTCCGAGCGCGCGGTGGCCTGGAGGCCGGCGCAGCATCTGCGACGATCGCCGCGGTCGTTATCGGCATGATCATCGGGCGGCTGGTCGGCTCGCGCATCGTGGAGCGAGTGTCATCGGAACTCGTCTTCGGCGGGTCGATCATCTTCGCCGCGGCGGCGTTCACGTTCACCTGGCTCGTCACGGGTGTCGTCCCCCTCATCATCGGCCTCACCCTCATCGGCGTCGGGATAGGCATGCACTTCCCGCTGGGAATCGGCCGGGCGATGCGCGCCTCGGCGGGTCAGCCCGATCGCGCTGCAGGCTGGACGAGCGCCGGCATTGGCATCATGAGCGGCATCGCACCGTTCGCCCTCGCCGCGTTGGCCGACGCCTGGGGGGTCCACAACGCGTTCGCGCTGATGCTCGTGTTCTTTGGGGCCAGTTTCGCTCTGCTCCTGTGGAAGCGGGTGCCCGAGGACCTTCCCGCCTAGGTGGCGCGAGCCCGCGATTCCGCGGCCGAAGACGTGGCCACGTGCCGTCCAGCGGTCAGCGAGTGAGCGCGGCCACGACAACAGCGGCAACCAGGAGCACCAGCACCCCGACCGTGACCAGACGGCGCACCCGGTGATCCATTCCTCCACTCTAGGCAGGGCCTCCTACATGCGATGACCCGCTAGCCTCATCCCGTGGAGTCCCGCCTCACCGTGGAGCAGATCGAGGCTGATCCTGCCCTGCGCAGCCGGGACGACGATGGCGTCTCCGCCATTGCGATCGGGACGGTCCTGTGGGTCATCGCCCTACTTTCCGTGATGCTGTGGGGATCATCGTGGGGAATCGACACGGAGCGTTGGACACAGGTCTGCGCGATTGGGGCACTCCTGGGTATCCCAGGGCTGGCCCTTGTGCTCGGCCGGCGGCATCGCCGCCGCCGTCGTCAGGCGTGATCGGACGAGTCGACCGGCTCGGCATCGACCTCGGCCGCCGCAACGTCCTCGACCTCGCCGGCAGCAGAGATCGCGTCGACATCCGCAATACCCACGATGTCCACGGCAACCTCTGCGTCCTCGGTCACATCGTCGACCTGATCGAGATCGAGGGCATCGAAGCCGACGAAGTCCTGTGTAGGAGCCCCGACCGCCTCGCGCTCGATGGGGACGACCTCCGAATGGGCGCCGCAACCGTAGGCGAGGGAGACGACCGACCCGTCAGCCGGTGACATCTCCTGGGCGCACACACCGAAGGCCTGCCCGAGCGGACCGCCGATCGGCATGAGGAACCCACACGTCGCGCATGTCAGTGTCACCGAGCGAGCCATGGGTGCGTCCGGCCCTCGGTCGCCGGACCACCAGCGCTGAGCCGCCTCATCTCGTCCGGAGGCGGAGAGCACCCGGATTCGGCCCAGCCCGATCTCCCACTGACTGGGATGCACCGGACTGCGATCCGCCGCGCCATCGAGGTCATCGATCCCGGTGAGTCCCGCCGTCAGACGCTGATCGTCGGCCGATGTGGGCCAGATGGTGCCGACCGCGAGGTCGCCCGGTCGGACGCGCTCCGCCCATGGCACCCACGGAGGCGCGACGAGAGCGTCCGGACCGGGAAGGAGCACGACCTCGTCGACCGTGGCCGACTTGGCGCGGGGTGCGCGTGCGACGGTGACCGCCCAGCGCCAGCCCACGTACGCCGGATCGAGACAGGTGAAGTAGTGGGAAGCGACGCGCTCATCGTCGTAGTCGACGCCGGCGTGCTCGCCGACGGTGCCCCACGGTGCCTCCTCCTCGGCAGCAGCGCGGGCCACGTCGATCGACTTGGCAAGGACGGTGTCGGTCATCGGCGCATCACTCCACGCCCGGTGAGGGGATGAGCTGGAAAATCCAGAGGCCGAGGGTGCCGTCGGCGCCGGCCACGACCTGGAGCGAGACGCCGTCAGCCGGCACCTCCTGCAGGTCGGGATAGGTGAAGCGGTAGTAGGTCGACGTGATCGGCTGCTGAGTGAGTCGCTGCGATCCGATGACCGGGAACCACCCCGCGTCAGCGACGACCGGATCGACGCTGATCCCGATCACCTGGCCGGGGATGACGGGGACGCGGGCGACATCCGCGCCGTCAAGTGCCTCCGTAACGACGTCCTGGGCGCACGTCTCAGCGCTCAGAGGCTCTCCGTCGAAAGACCAGCACAGCGCCGCGCGGTAGGCAGAGGTCATGCCCGAGACGACCGAAACTCCGGGCGCGGGCTTCTCACACGCGGCGAGGGCGAGAACCGAGAGCACGGACACGGATGCGGCGAGGATAGGACGACGTAGTTTCACGACGCGACCTCAGACGTCGAAATCATCGGCAACGGCGCGCATGACCGCCGCAAGTTTGCGGCAGTGGTCATCGCTCGGGTAACGCCCGCGGCGCAGTTGGTTGGAGGCACTGTCCATGAGCTTGATGAGGTCCTCAAGAATCACAGCGACATCCTCGGCCGGCTTGCGACCAGCCTTGACGACGGAAACGGGCTGCTCAAGCACGGTGACGCTCAGGGCCTGCTTGCCACGCTTGCCATCGACGATGCCGAACTCGACCTTGGCTCCCTGCTTCAGCGACGTCATCCCGTCGGGCAGCGCCGACGCATGGACGAAGACATCCTCGCCATCGTCTGTGGCGAGAAAGCCGAAGCCCTTGTCGACGTCGTACCACCTGACCTTGCCGGTCGGCATGGCAGTCCCTCCTCGAAGCAGGCACCCGATCGGGCACCGGATCCAAGGCTAGACGGGTACGGCGCGTCGCGCGCCCCTAGGGTGGCGACATGGCCCCCGCACGCGCTCCTGGCGACCGCATCCTGCGGCTGGGGGCCGTCGTCACGGTCATCGGTCTCGTGTGCACGCTCATCGCGATGATTCCGCTCGTCGCACCGAGTGTGGACCTGCCCTCAGCCTGGTGGTTCCTGTCCATGATCACCGGAGTGGGGCTCGCCCTCGTGATTGTCGGCTTGGCCGTGTCAGCGCGGTCCCGGCGACGCTAGCGGTCGGCGAGCCACGAAGGCAGGTGGCCGAGGTCGGGCAACAGGATGTCGGGGCGTTCGGCCAGCAGGTCATCCGCACTCGTCGGACCGGTGGGCACCACGACGGAGTAGACCCCGGCGGAGCGCGCGGCGCGGATGTCCCCCGGATGGTCTCCGACGTATGACCACGCGTCGTGCTCGCGCAGGGCGCTTGCCTTCCCCTCGGCGAAGAGGTCTCCCACGATCTCGTCCGCGTCAAGGTCGGCCGCTTCCAGCGCGAGATGCGCGACCGCTCCATACTTCGCCGTGACCACGAGCACACGGTCCCCGCGATCACGCACCGCGGCGATGGCATCGCGCGCGCCCGGCATCGGGCGCGTGAGAGGGATGCCGTGTTCGCGGTAGTGCGCCCGGTAGGCCGCGAGCAGCACGTCGTACGGCTCGTCGGGCAGCCAGCGCGGGAAGACCTGGTCGAGTGGCAGGCCGATGGTGGAGCGGATCTCCTCCCCGTCGGCGTCGATGCCGTATTGGGCGATCACATGCTGCACCGAGAGCACGATGCCATCCGCGGAATCCACGAGCGTCATGTCGAGGTCGAATCCCACAGAGCGCATGGCGCGAGCCTAGGGGTAACGTCATCCGGTGCGCAGTCTGGCCGATGACCTCCGGAGCAGGTCCGATGATGATCTGGTCCAGTTGCTGGCCGGCCGCCCAGATCTGCTGCATCCCGTCCCCGCAGACATGACGGCACTCGCAGCGCGTGCGGGTGCCTCCACATCCACATCGCGAGCACTGGATCGACTCGACCCGCTCACCCTTGCCGTTGCCCATGCCGTGGCTGACGCATCGGAGCCATGCTCGGGAGATGACGTCGTCGCGGTATTCGACGCCGAGCACGCCGACGACGTCCGAGCTGCGCTCGCCCGACTGCGCGCGCTTGCACTCGTGTGGGGCACGGACGCTGGCCTGCGGCTCGTGCGCACCGCGAGGGAGTCGTTGCTCGCAGATGGTCGAGAGCCGATCCCGTGGCCCCCTCCGCCGATTCCCACCATCGCGCGCGGCTCCGATCTGGTGAATCGCACCGCGGGCCAGCACGCCCTCGCCACGGTCATGGGTGTCACAACGATCGCCGAGGCGTGGGCGGGTGACCAGGCCCCCGGCGTCCTGCGCAAGGGCGGCATCGCGATGCGCGACCTCACCGCCGTCGCGCGACAGGTCGACGCGGAGGAGCGCGTGGCCGCCCTGTGGATCGAGACGGCCTTCGCCGCCGGCCTCGTCGATCGTGACGAGGACGACCTCTGGCGTCCGACCCCCGACTACGACGCCTGGCATGACCTGCCGCTCGCGGATCAGTGGGTGACCCTCGCCCGGGCGTGGTGGACCTCGACGCGCGCACCCTCGCTCGTCGGCGCATCAGCGAACGCGCTGTCCGTCGACGTCGAGCAGCGCGGTCAACCGCTACTCCGCGATCAGATCGTGTCTATTCTCGCCGAGCTTCCTGCAGGGGAGGCGCCCACCAATCCGGACACAATCCTCGATGCGCTGCATGCTCGCGCGCCACGCCACATCGCACCCGACCGTGACGCCCAGGCGCGCGCGGTGATCGACGAATTGGAGATTCTGGGATTCACCGGAGGGGGTGCTCTGTCGCACATGGGCGCCCTCGCGGCCACTGGTGAAACGGACGCAGTGGGCGCGGCATCAGCGGCCATGCCGTCGCCACTGGATCACGTGCTGCTGCAGGCGGATCTCACCGCGGTCGCGCCCGGGCCGCTCATCCCCGATCTTGCGCGAGACCTGCGACTCCTTGCCGACGTCG
>JBEAQC010000155.1:0-3916 GCA_041164085.1 Actinomycetota bacterium | reverse complement strand
ATATCACTCGCCCGAGGATCACTCTCGTGCTCGTCTCCGAGGACCGCGCCTACACCTCGGCCGATGAATTCGAGGAGGCGGTCGACTTCACCGCATCGCTCGCCGCCGTGGCTTCATCGTCGGGACTCGACGTCGTGGTCGCGACGACCGCGGGGGAGCGCGCCGCACACGGCGGTGGGCGCTCGACGGCGGTGCTCGACCTGCTCGCGCTGGTCGAACGCGGCACCTCAGGCGTCGATACACGCCTCCTGCGCGCGAATCGCGCGACGACCATCGTCATCCGGGGCCAGGGTGTCCTCGGCTGGTGGGATCGAATCCCGGCTGTGTCGGTGATGCGCCCATGAGCATGACCCGCTCCCACGCCGCGCCTCGTATCGATCCGGCACCGCAACGCACCGCAGGGCAGCGGTGGGGACTCGGTGTCGTCGCGGCGTTGCCTGCGCTCCTCGTCGCCCTCGCGATGCCCCTCATCATCGAAGGCAGCCTCACCGGGTTCGTCTACGCGCCCCTGGTCATCGCAGTCATGGCGATCACGATCGCGCTCGGCCGCTGGCCCGGACTCGGTGTCACGGTTGTGGGAATCTTCATCGGGATCCTGGTCGGACCCGGCGGCTATGCCCCGGAGTCGGTGGTCGTCAGCACCCTGCTCAGCGCTGCAATCCTGGGCGGCACCTGGATCGGCCAGGTGCTCGTGCTCGGGCCGCGCCCAGCATCGGCGGCCCTGCCCGCTCTCAGCCTCCTCGCCGGAGCCCTGGCTGCGGGAATGACCGGCACGATCGAGGCGGGCGTGCTCACCGCCTTCACCGGCCTGGCGCTGGCACTCCTGCTCATCCTGCTCGGCCCATGGAACGGCGATGGCGCAGTGCGGCCCGCACGCTGGGCCGAGGTGCTCACGGTCCTGACGATCACCGTCGCGGCGCTGGCGACGTACGCGATCTCCGTCTCGGCTCCACACCAGATTCCGCGCACCATCGATCTCTTCGGTAGGGCTGCTCAGGAGTCGCGTACCGACGGCGGGGTGCCGGATCCCTTCCTCATCGCAGCGCGCTGGCAACTCGATCCCGCAGAGTCCGGGCGCGCACTCTTCACCATCAGCACCGGCCCCGATGCGCCGTTGAATCGTCCGACCTGGGCCACCTTCTCTACCTACAACGGCATCGCATGGATCTCTCCGCCCACCTACGGCGTCCCGGGCGATGACATCCCGCCCGAGGAAGTGGGCGCGCCCGCCGACTCCTACGTCGCGAGCACGCGTGTCACCGTGGGCGTCGGCCTTCCCGGGCAGTGGGTGCCGGTGCCGCAGCGGGTCAGCCAAGTGCTGTCGCCGGTTGCCACGCGCGCGGACCCGGCGACCGGGGTCGTGGCCTCGGTGTCATCGCCGATCGACTACTCCTTCGATATCCGCTACTCCCTGGCTGTCGCCGATCGCGAGGAGGTCCGGGCGGCGGAGCCGGCCCTGAGCTCGGATCTCGATCCAGCGGTCGCCATCCCCGGTCCACTCACCGGCACGATGGCTGCCCTCTCCGATCTGATCCTCGCCGAGGAGGACGGCACGTGGCAGCGGCTCGTGCGCCTGTCGGAGGAACTCCGTGATCCTCGCTACTCAGCAGCGCCGCCTCAGGCCTTGGCCGCCGGACCGCCTGATCGCTCGTACTCCGGCCTCAATCAGGTGCTGGCCGAAGGCGTGGGCTTCCAGGAGCAGTACGCGGCGATCTGGGCGATCATCGCGCGTTCATGGGGCGTCCCCACCCGACTTGTCATCGGATTCCCACCGGGGGAGGAAGCGGATGCGCCTGGCGTGCGCACGGTGCTCGCATCCCAGGTGAGTGTGTGGGCCGAGGCGCGACTCGAAGGCCTGGGCTGGGTGGCGTTTCAGGGCAGTCCCCAGGACGTCGCGGCAGGACGACCTGCCGTCGTCAGACCGCTGACGCCCGAGGAAGTACCGAGCAGACCCGAGCCGCAGCCGGGGCCGACGGGCGGCGACGCCTCCGGCGGTGATGGCGCGGATGGTGGCGGCTCAGCCGACCAGGGTGGCGAAGCGGAGCAGTCGCCGTCGATCCCCTGGCCGCTCATCGTGCCTGTCATCGTCGCCGTCCTTGCCTTCGCGTGGGTCGCCTATGTCGCGCTGCGTCGGCGGACGGTCCGTCAGCGCCTCCGGTCATCCGAGGACCCGCGCGCCGATGTCGCAGGAGCATGGCGATGGACCAGGCTCCTGCTCGCCGAGTCCTGGTTGGCCCTTCCCCTGTCCTACGCGCCAGCGCCCGACGCCGACTACCCGCCCGATCTGCCCGACGACGTGCAATGGCACGTCGTGACCCTCGCCCGGCTCGCGGGCCCGGCTCTCTACGGGCCCGGACCGGTCGAGCCGGCCGTGGCCGATGAGGCCTGGCGCGTGTCGACCCAGGTGGATCGGGCGATTCGCAAGGTGACGGGGTGGCGAGGGGCGCTGCGGCGGCTCATCACGCCGATCGATCCGGAGAGGACGACCGCCCCCGGGCTGGCGCGGACCCACCGGTGAACATTGTCGTCTCACTCTGCCGTGGTTCAAGCCTCTCGGAGGGTCCCCCAAACGCGGCAGAGTGAGACGGCACCCGTGGCCTCGACTCGACCCCCGGCCCCTGTCGAGCGGGCCCGGCGGGTCGGCTGAGCCGCCCCTGTCGGGCGGCCCCGATCCGCGCGTACTCTCCGGGGGTGACTTCCACGGACCAGCAGGCTGTCTTCGCCTTCGGCACCCACCGCACCCCCGCGGAGCGCGAGGAGATTGGCAGGTCCGCGCGCGAGACTCTCTCGCGCAAGGGTCAGGCGACCTATCAGCCCGCGGCGAACCGCCCCGATCCCATCTCCTTGCTCGAGGGCCAGGAGCGGTCGCGGGTGGCCGACCTCCTGCCTTTGCGCCACGAGCGCATGGGAGCCAGCGCGTTCACCTTCTATCGAGGCAGCGCGATCATCATGGCGAGCGATCTCGGCGCCCAGCCGAGTTCCGGAGTCCAGGCACAGCTGTGCGGAGATGCGCACCTGTCCAACCTCGGCCTCTTCGCCGCTCCGGACCGAGTACCCGTCTTCGATGTCAACGACTTCGACGAGACCAATCCCGGACCCTTCGACTGGGATGTCAAGCGACTCGCGGCATCCTTCGTGCTAGCCGCTCAGGACAATGGATACGCCAAGGAGATCATCGGCGATGCTGCCCTTGCCAGCGCCCGTCAGTATCGGCTGTCCATGGCGACGTACTCGCGCATGAGCGAGATCGACATCTGGTACGACCGTGTCGATCCGTCGACACTCGATGCCTGGGCGCAACGCAGCGACAGCAAGGGTGCGCAGAAGCAGGTGCGTCGCACCGTCGCCAAGGCGCAGGCCCGCACGACGTGGACCGCGGTCAACAAGCTCACCGAAGTGGTCGATGGTCAGCGCCGCTTCGTTGACCAGCCCCCGGTGATCGTCCGCGCACCGGATGACTCGACCGCGCGCCAGTTCGTGGTCTCCGCGCTGCCCGGCT
Source organism: Actinomycetota bacterium (assembly GCA_041164085.1). Lineage (GTDB taxonomy): Bacteria > Actinomycetota > Actinomycetes > S36-B12 > S36-B12 > Mxb001. Next base: position 417 of record JBEAQC010000155.1, on the reverse strand, counting down.
ACCTGGAGTCGCTCGCGCCCGATCGCCGCGATCTGCTCGAGCGCTACGAGGTCATCGACGTAGGTCACAAGGTGGTTGGCGTCGGCAGTGTCGGCCTCCTTGCGTGGGTGCTCCTACTTCAGGGGCGTGACGTTGACGACCTGCTTGTCCTGCAGGTGAAGCAAGCTCAGCACTCGGTCCTGGAGCCCTACACGGCACCATCCTCGTACACCCAGATGGGGGAGAGGGTCGTCGAGGGCCAGCGCCTTATGCAGGCGGCAAGCGACTCGTTCCTGGGCTGGGTGACCGGCAGGCTCGGACGCGAGTACTACGTCAGGCAGCTCCGTGACATGAAGTGGAGCCCGGACATCTCGCGATTCACGCCTGACCGCCTCAACTCGTACGCCGAACTCTGCGGGCATGCACTCGCGCGCGCCC
>JBEAQC010000154.1:0-4680 GCA_041164085.1 Actinomycetota bacterium | reverse complement strand
GGTCAGATCCGCCCATTTGCAGCATGCAGCCGTAACGGCGGTAGAGCTCGAGGTAGTCAAAGGACTGGAGCAATTGGTAGCTGAACTCCGTGTAGGAAATGCCGTCACCGGCAAGGCGCGCAGCCACCGCCTCGCGATCCAGCATGCGATTGACGCTGAAGTGCTTGCCGATATCGCGCATGAACGCGATCACGCCGATGTCCTTGGTCCAGTCGTAGTTATTGACCAGCTGGGCGGCGGCCGGACCGTCGAAGTCGAAGAAGCGCGAGAGCTCGTCGCGTAGGCGTCCACCCCACTGCTCGACGACGTCGACGGGATTGAGGGTGCGCTCCCCCGCCATCTTGGGATCGCCGATGAGTCCGGTCGCACCGCCGACGAGCGCGAGCGGACGGTGGCCATGGGCCTGGAAGCGCCGCATCGTCTGAATCTGCAGGAGATTGCCCAGGTGCAGGCTCGGGGCTGTGGGATCGAAGCCGATGTAGTAGGTCAGCGGCCCCGCGTCGAGAGTGGTGCGCAGCGCGTCGAGGTCGGTGCTCTGCGCGATCAGACCGCGCCACTGCAGGTCATCGATGAGGGCGTTCACGAGGAAGCATCCTCCCCCATGGGTGAGGTCACCTTCCCGGTGGGCACGCCGCGAGCACGGTACGGACTTGCGGCGTGGTGGCAGTGACCAGGCATCTCATGGGGACGACCTCCGGCGCCGGGGTGCTGCAGCACGATAGGGGCTCACGGTCGGATCATCGGCCGTGAATCTCCAGGGAGTCATCGCCCCATCGCCCGAAACCCCGGTCCGCGCCGTGACGGCATGCACCGCGAGCGGGCGCCGTGGCACGCGCAGCCGCACCGGCGAATCCGGCGCGAGCAGGTCGCTGCCATCGTGATCGCCGGTGAGCCCGAGGGTGACGCTCAAACGAGCCGGTCCCCGCGCCAGATCGCGGTCGCTGCGCGCCGAGGGCCGCCTCTGGCGAGCGACGTCGATACCTTCGACGACCTCGCCGGCGCGCAGGAGGACCGCAGATGCTTGGCCCTCCGGACCGGTGACAACGTTGGTGCACCAGTGCATGCCGTAGGTGAAATAGATGTAGGCGAGACCGGGCACACCGAACATCGTCGCGTTGCGAGGAGATCGCCCGCGGAACGCATGGGAGCCGGGATCCTCGCCCACCCCCGCGTAGGCCTCTACTTCGGTCACACGCACGGCGACCCGCTCTCCGCCGACGTCGCTGACGAGCATCGCCCCGAGCAGGCGTGGTGCGACCCGTGGCGCGGGACCGCTCAGCAGGCGTCGGGACACGGGGAAAGTGTGGCCTGCGGTGGGCCGGGCCGCAGGGCGGCGGCGGATGGCAGACCGGGGATGTCAGACGGGCGCGGCAGGGTCAATCCTGAGCCGCCCGTTCCCGACACGACGGGGGGAGTGCGCGTGAGCGGGCGGCTCACCCCGAGCGCGTGCGACGTGCCCACCGGGCAACGCTCACGCCAATGACAGCGCCAAGTGCGTTGGCGATGACGTCGCTCCACTGGAAGGACCTCGAGCCCAGCAGGCCCTGTGCGACTTCGAGCGCGATTCCGTACGCCGTGAGGATCACGGCGATCGCGGCCAGCCGAGGCACTCGCATGTCACGCATCGACATGGCGAACGCAGCGGCTGTGACGGCGTAGCCGGCGGTGTGCCCGAGTGTGGCCAGACCCTCACCCAGATCGGCGATGTCCCCACCGGGTGTGCCACGCGCCGGCAGGAGCGAGACGAATCCAATGAGAATCGACAGGACGATCGCGACGGCCAGCCACGTGTGCGGGCCAAGCCACGCGGTCTTACGGACGACCACGCGCCCAGTCGGCATCGGTGGCCACGACGTTGCGCACGTCGGCGATTTGCTCGCGTACCCGAGCCGGTGCCGTGCCTCCGAAGGAGGCACGTGATGACACCGATCCCTCCAACGAGAGCACGTCGCGCACCTCCGGTGTGAGTTCGGCGGAGATCTCGGCGAGGACCTCGTCGTCGAGGTCCCACAGCTCCACTCCGCGGGATTCCGCCTCGCGCACGCATGCGCCGGCGATCTCATGGGCGTCGCGGAAGGGCACGCCGCGCTTCACCAGCCACTCGGCGATGTCGGTGGCCAGGGCGAACCCTTCGGGGGCGGACGTCGACATGCGGATGGTGTCGAATCGCAGCGTCGCCACCATTCCCGTAACCGCGGGCAGGACGAGCAGCAATTGGTCGACCGCGTCAAAGACGGGTTCCTTGTCCTCCTGCAGGTCGCGGTTGTAGGCGAAGGGCATTCCCTTGAGCGTCGCGAGCAGGCCGGTGAGATCGCCGATCAGGCGTCCGGACTTCCCGCGAATGAGCTCGGCGACATCAGGGTTCTTCTTCTGCGGCATGATCGACGATCCCGTCGACCACGCATCGTCAAGCGTGGCCCATGCGAACTCGCGGGACGTCCACAGCACGACCTCCTCCCCCAGCCGGGACAGGTGTACGCCGATCATTGCGGCGGCGAAGAGGAACTCCGCGACCCAGTCGCGATCGCTCACGGCATCGATGGAGTTGGCGAGCGCGCCGCGGAAGCCCAGCTCCTCGGCGACCGCCTGGGGGTCCAGGCCCAGCGACGAACCAGCGAGCGCGCCGGCCCCCAGCGGGGACAGGGCGGCCCGGTGGTCCCAGTCACGGAGTCGATCGACATCGCGCGCGAGCGCATGGACGTGCTTGGCGAGCTCATGACCGAAGGACACCGGCTGGGCATGCTGGAGGTGCGTGAACCCGGGAGCGATCGTGTCGATGTGCTCCTGCGCCTGGGCGAGAAGGGCTTCCTGGAGCGCGATGACATCGACCGCGATGGCCCTGGCCTGATCACGTAGGTAGAGACGGAAGTCCGTCGCGACCTGGTCGTTACGGCTGCGACCCGCGCGCAGTTTGCCCCCCAGGGCGCCCAACCGCTCAAGGAGTCCGCGCTCGATCGCGGTGTGCACGTCCTCGTCGTCGGGGCCCGGCAGGAAGTCGCCCGTAGCCACGTCGGCAGCAAGCCCGTCCAGTGCCGCCAGGACGTTCGCCAACTCGGATTCCGTGAGCAAGCCGGCGCGATGCAGCACGCGCGCATGGGCTGCTGTCTGCCGGATGTCATAGGGAGCCAGTCGCCAGTCGAAATGGACCGACGCGCTCAACGCCGCCATCGCGTCCGCTGGACCGGACGCGAAACGCCCTCCCCACAACCTGGTCGGCTCACTCACCGCTGAATCCCTCCTGATCGACCCTCTGCCATCGCAAGGACGGCATCGGCCACGTCGGCGCCGGCGTCGGCGCCCCTCGTGACGATGAGCACGGTGTCATCCCCCGCGACCGTGCCCAGGATGGCCCCCCAATGAGATCCATCGAAGGCGGAGGCAAGGTACTGCGCGCCGCCTGGCGGCGTGCGCACGACGACGATGTTGAGCGAGTGGTCGACCGACACCGCGAGTTCGTGCAACGCCCGTGCCAGGCGTCCGGACTCCACCGTCGCATCGGGCCGCTCAGCGGGGCTCTCAGCAGGAAGGGCATAGACACTGCGCCCATCGCCGTTCGCCACCTTGACGGCGCCCAGATCGACAAGATCGCGCGAGAGTGTCGCCTGGGTGACCTCGAAGCCATGCTCGGCCAAGGCAGCGCGCAACTCCTCCTGGGAGTGGATGGCCTCGCGCGTCAGCACGTCGGCGATGAGGGTGCGCCGAGCAGTCTGAGTGCGCGGGGCTGTCATCGCAGATCCCCTATGGCGGCGCTCCAGCGCGCAGCCACGTCGTCGAGATCAGCGTCGGAGATCACCAGCGGCGGGGCCACGCGAATGACATCGGGCGCGACGGCATTGACGATGAGGCCATGCCTGCGGGCCGCGATCTCCAGATCCGCCGCGACAGTGTCGGTGAGCACGATGCCCAGGAGCAAACCGCGACCACGCACATGATCCACGAGCGCGGAGTCCGACACGATGTCGGTGATCCGGGAGGAGACGATGTCCACGCGACCGAGCAGATCGTCGACCTCGATCGCCTCCAGGACGGCGAGTGCTGCCGCGCAACTGACGGGGTTGCCGCCGAAAGTCGACCCGTGGCTGCCGGGACCGAGGAGGTCCGCGGCGTGTCCGAAGGCAACCATCGCTCCGATCGGCAGCCCTCCCCCGAGCCCCTTGGCGAGGGTCACGACGTCAGGCCGCACTCCTTCGGACTGGTGCGCGAACCATGTTCCCGTGCGCCCGACGCCGGTCTGCACCTCGTCGAGCACGAGCAGGGCACCGTGGGCATCGCAGGCCCGGCGCGCTTCTGCCAGGTAGCCGGCGGGAGCGGGGACCACACCTCCCTCGCCCTGGATGGGCTCGAGGAAGACCGCGGCCGTCTCGTCGTCGACGGCATCGGCGAGAGCCGCCGCGTCGCCGAAGGGCACGACGACGACATCGCCGGGCAGCGGCCGGAAGGGATCCTGCTTGGCGGGCTGAGCCGTGAGCGCCAGCGCACCCATAGTGCGCCCGTGGAAGGACCGCTCAGCGACAACCACCCTGGGCCGCCCGGTGCGCCGGGCAAGCTTGAACGCCGCTTCGTTGGCCTCCGCACCGGAGTTGCAGAAGAAGACGCGTCCACCGCGGGTGCCCGCCGGATCCAGCAGGTCGAGCAGCCGCTCCGCGAGGGCGATGGGTGGCGCGGTCATCGCGAGGTTGC
>JBEAQC010000153.1:0-6921 GCA_041164085.1 Actinomycetota bacterium | reverse complement strand
ATCTGCAGGACCAAGGGCCCGCCCGGCGTAGTCTTCGGTCCATGACGGCGACCGACGAGCGGACTGACCTGGATGCAGCACTGGGCGCAGCGCGTCAGCGCTACGTCGATCAGCGCCCGGTCGGTGCGGCGTTGCATGCCGAGGCCAGCGAGGTCATGCCAGGAGGCAACACGCGCACGGTGCTCTACCATCCGCCGTTCCCCCTGCGCATCGCCAGCGGGCAAGCCCAGCGCGTGGTCGATGTTGATGGTCACGAGTACGTCGACATGTTGGGGGAGTACACCGCGGGGCTCTACGGGCACAGTCAGCAGACGATCCTCGATGCGGTGCGTGCCGCGATGGACGACGGGATCAGCCTGGCCGGGCATAACGTCTATGAGGCACGTCTGGCACGACTCCTTGTCGATCGCTTCCCCGCGCTCGAGCTCGTGCGTTTCACGAACAGCGGCACCGAGGCGAACCTCATGGCCATCTCGCTCGCGCGTGTGGTGACCGGTCGCTCAGCGATCGCTGTTATGCGCGGCGGTTATCACGGGGGCCTTCTCTACTACGGCGGTGGCGGTTCGCCGGTCAATGCGCCGTACGACGCGATCGTGCTGGACTACAACGACGTCGATGGCGCGCGCGCGGCGATCCGCGCGCATGCCGACCAGCTCGCGGCCGTGGTCGTCGAGCCTGTGCTGGGCTCCGGCGGCGTGATCCCGGCGACCCAGGACTTCCTCGCCGCCATCCGCGAAGAGACGTCGGCACACGGCGCGCTGCTCATCCTCGACGAGGTGATGACGTCACGACTGTCGCCACGGGGCGCCGCACCGCTCTACGACGTGCAACCGGACCTGCTCACGCTCGGCAAGTACCTCGGTGGCGGCCTGTCCTTCGGCGCATTCGGCGGTCGGGCCGATCTCATGGCTCGCTTCGATCCGTCGCAGCCCGGTGCGCTCCCGCACGCCGGCACCTTCAACAACAACGTGCTGTCCATGGCGGCGGGCATCGCGGGGCTCACCCAGGTGCTCGACGACGCGACGCTTAATGCGGTCAACGCGCGAGGTGATCGCTTGCGCGAGGATTTGAACCGCGTGATGTCACCCCATGGGTGGATCGCTACCGGGCGCGCCTCGATGATCGGCGTGCATCCGGTCGCGGGTCCAGTGGACTCGCCCGCCGACCTCACTGGCGCAGACGACCGGCGCCGGGAGTTGCTCTTCCTCGACCTGCTCGAGCGCGGCTACTACATGGCCCCGCGCGGATTTATCGCGTTGAGCGTCGAGGTCACCGATGCCGATGTCACCGGCTTCGTCGGTGCCGTCGCTGACTGCCTGGCCGAACGGGCGTAGGGCGCGGCAGTTGATGGGCGCTAGGGCAGCGTCCAGTCGATGGGGTCTCCGCCGAGTTCTTCGAGTTGGTCATTGGCGCGGCTGAACGGCCGCGATCCGAAGAATCCGCGGTCTGCCGACATCGGGCTCGGGTGAGCGCTCGCGATGATCGGCGTATCGCCGAGCATCGGCTCCAGCGACTGCGCGTCGCGCCCCCACAGGATCGCCACGAGCGGCGCGTCTGGTCTGTTCACCAAGCCCTCGATGGCGACCGCGGTGAACTCCTCCCAGCCCTTGCCACGGTGACTGCCGGAATTGCCTGCCTGCACCGTGAGGACACGGTTGAGCAGCATGACACCCCGCTCAGTCCAGGGTGTGAGGTCACCGCTCGTCGGGCGCGCGATCCCGAGGTCCTCGACGAGCTCGCGGTAGATGTTCTGCAGGCTGCGGGGGATGGGGCGCACTTCGGGTGCGACCGCGAAGGACAACCCGATCGGGTGACCGGGAGTCGGATAGGGATCCTGGCCAACGATGAGGACGCGCACGTCCTCGAGCGGTGCGGTGAAGGCGCGCAGGATCGCGTTGCCGGCGGGCAGCCATGGCCGACCGGCCGCTCCTTCGGCCCGGAGGAAGTCGCCGATCGCGGTGAGGTTGTCGCGCTGCGAATCGAGCACGGGCACCCAGGTGGGATGGACGAGATCCTCCAGAGCCGCAGCCACGCGACGACCGTATCCACACCTGCGTAGGCTCGGGGCATGGGTCATGACCTCGTGCCGCCCGCGCCGCTCGTCCTCGGCGGAGAGCCCCTGCCCCTGGTCGGGCCGGCTCGCATCTATGCGTGCGGGGTCACCCCGTACGACGTGACCCATCTCGGCCACGCCGCGACGTTCGTGTGGGTCGATGCACTGGTCCGCACCCTGCGCCACGCCAACGTCACTCCGATCGTCACACGCAACATCACCGATGTCGACGACGTGCTCACCGAGGCTGCCCGCAAGGCGGGCGCGCCGTACGACGAGTTCGCGGCGATCCACCAGTACGACTTCGATCACGACATGTCGCACCTGGGAGTGCGCCGCCCCGATCACGAGCCGCGCGCGCATCAGCACATCGGCAGCGTCGTGCGCCTGGCTGCAGCCCTGCTCGATCGGGGCGCGGCGTACGAGGTCGACGGCACTGTCTATGTCCGTGGTGCGATTGCCGTCGCCTCGGCCGGTCTCGGCGAAGCGGAGGTGCTCGCGGCACTCACCGAATTCGGCGAGGACGTCGATGACCGGGCCAAGGAGTCGCCGGTCGACGTCCCGGTCTGGCGGGCCTCGCACGGCAATGACCCGGCGTGGCCGAGCCCCTGGGGCCCGGGGCGCCCGGGCTGGCACGCCGAGTGCACCGCGATGGTGCTCGACACCTACGGCTCGAGCCTGGACATCCACGCCGGCGGCGCGGACCTCGCCTTCCCGCACCACGCCTACGAGGCCGCCCAGGCGGAGGCAGCCACGGGCGTCGCACCCTTTGCGCGCAGTTGGATGCGCGTCGGCACCGTGCGCATCGGCGGCGACAAGATGGCGAAGTCCACGGGCAATCTCGTGCTCGTCTCAGACCTGCTCAAGGAGCACCGCGGTGCGGCGCTGCGCCTGATGATCCTCGATCGCCGATGGTGGGAGGCGTGGGACTTCGAGCCCGGCCTGCTCACCGCAGCCGAGGGACGCCTCGATGCCCTGCATGCCGCGGCTGGTCGGCGCAGCGATGACGAGGCAGCCGAGGTCGAAGTCATGAGACTGCTGCTCGATGACATCGACGTGCCCAGTGCGACTGCAGTGGCGCTGGAGTCCGGTGGTCGCGCTGCGCGCGTGCTGGTGCAGGTGCTCGGGCTGTCGTGACGTCGTCACGCGAGAGCTCGACGCGGGCCGATCGACGCGAGGAGATCCTCGCGGTCGCCGCGCAGCTCTTCGCCCGCGACGGCTTCCACGGTGTGTCCATCGACGAGCTCGGGGCGGCCCTGGGCATCTCCGGGCCGGCGCTATACCGCTACTTCCCGGGCAAGGAGTCGATCCTGTCGGCGATGCTCGTGGACATCAGCCAGCGTCTGCTCGAAGGGGGCCGGGAGCGGGCAGACTCCCTCGACGGGCTCATCGCTTTCCATGTCGACTTCGCCCTCGACCATCCCGATCTCATCGATGTCCAGGCACGCGACCTCGCGGCGGTGCCTGAGGAGGACCGCCGCGCCGTGCGGCGCTACCAGGCGCAGTACGTCGACCTGTGGGTCCGCGCGGTCATGGCCACGCGACCCGACCTGTCCGAGGAGCGGGCCCGAGCGGCCGTCCATGCGGCGTTCGGGCTGATCAACTCCACGCCCCACAGCGCCCGCCTGTCGCCACCGGAGATGACGACCCTGCTGCGCGGCATGGCGCGGGCCTGCCTTGCCCAGGCCCCCGCGGGGGAGTAGAGTGAACGATCGTTAACCTACGATCGGAGCGCCATGCGGGCGGATTTCGAGCCCCTCCTCGACGACCTCGCGGCACGACGTGCCCGCGCGGCCCTCGGCGGCCCCGCCGCAGCCCGCGAGCGCCATGTCTCGCGCGGCAAGCTCCTACCCCGCGAGCGCGTCGAGGCACTGCTCGACGACGGCACCGCGCTGCTGGAGATCGCTCCGCTCGCGGCCGAGGACCTGTACGGCGGTGACGCACCCGCCGCCGGAGTGATCGCGGGAATCGGACAGGTGAGCGATCGGCTGTGCATGATCATCGCCAACGACGCGACGGTCAAGGGTGGCACCTACTACCCGATGACAGTGAAGAAGCATCTGCGCGCGCAGGAGATCGCGCGCGACAACCACCTACCCTGCATCTACCTCGTCGACTCCGGTGGTGCGTTCCTGCCGATGCAGGATGAGGTGTTCCCCGATCGCGACCACTTCGGTCGAATCTTCTACAACCAGGCCACGATGTCGGCGATGGGCATCCCGCAGATCGCTGCTGTGCTCGGATCCTGCACCGCGGGCGGGGCCTATGTGCCCGCGATGAGCGATGAGACCGTGATCGTGCGCGGTCAGGGCACGATCTTCCTCGGCGGACCCCCGCTGGTGAAGGCGGCCACAGGGGAGATCGTGAGCGCAGAGGAACTTGGCGGTGGCGAATTGCACGCTCGCACGTCAGGGGTGGTCGATCATCTTGCCGATGACGATGCCCACGCGCTGCGCATCGTCCGCGAGATCGTCGCGACGCTGCCGCCCGCAGCAGAGGGAGCCTGGGCGGTGCAGCCGCCTCGGCCTCCTGCGCGCGATGACCTGCTCGACATCGTGCCCGTCGACCCGCGGACGCCGTACGACGTGCATGAGGTCATCGAATGCCTCGTGGACGGCAGCGAATACACCGAGTTCAAGGCGGACTACGGCACGACGCTGGTGACGGCCTTCGCGCGCCTGCACGGTCATCCGGTCGGGATCATCGCCAACAACGGCATCCTCTTCTCCGAGTCGGCCCAGAAAGGCGCTCACTTCATCGAGCTGTGCGACCAGCGCGGCATCCCGCTCGTTTTCCTGCAGAACATCTCCGGCTTCATGGTGGGCCGCGACTACGAGGCCGGGGGCATCGCCAAGCACGGCGCCAAGATGGTGACGGCTGTCGCGTGTGCACGCGTGCCCAAGTTCACGGTGGTCATCGGCGGATCGTTCGGCGCCGGCAACTACTCCATGTGCGGCCGGGCGTACTCCCCGCGCTTTCTGTGGATGTGGCCCAATGCGCGCATCTCGGTGATGGGCGGTGAGCAGGCCGCCGCAGTGCTGTCGACCATCCGGCGCGATCAGGCGGAGTCGCGCGGTGAGGAGTGGACCGCGACCGACGAGGCGGATTTCGCCGCTCCCATCCGCGAGCAGTACGAGACGCAGGGCTCGCCCTACTACGCGACCGCGCGCCTGTGGGACGACGGCGTCATCGACCCACGCGAGACCCGGCGCGTGCTCGGTCTCGCGCTCGAGGCCGCTCGCCACGTGCCCCTGCCCCCCGTCCGCTACGGCATCTTCCGGATGTGACCGTGTTCGATCGCATCCTCATCGCCAACCGCGGCGAGATCGCCGTGCGCATCATGCGGACCCTGCGGCGCATGTCCATCGAGTCCATCGCGGTCTACAGCGACGCCGACGCTGATGCCCTGCATGTCGCGGTGGCCGACGAGGCTCTGCGGATCGGGCCGGCGCCTGCGCGCCAGAGCTACCTCGACATCGATCGCGTGATCGAAGCGGCGCTGGCATCGCAGGCCCAGGCGGTGCATCCCGGCTACGGCTTCCTGTCGGAGAACGCCGACTTCGCGCGGGCGTGCGAGGCGGCGGGCCTGGTCTTCATCGGTCCGAGGCCCGACGTCATCGCGGCGATGGGCGACAAGATCGCCGCGAAGCAGATCGCGATTGCAGCAGGGGTGCCGGTCGTGCCCGGTCGACACGACGCGCAGATGGACGACGCGGCGCTGATCGCGGCGATCGCCGACATCGGTTTCCCGGCTCTGCTCAAGCCCGCCGCGGGCGGCGGCGGCAAAGGCATGAGGGTCGTCCGCGAGGACACCGACGTCGCGGCCATGATCGCGAGCGCGCGCAGGGAGTCGCGTGCGGCGTTCGGAGACGATCGCCTACTGGTGGAGCGCTATGTCGATCGCCCGCGACATGTCGAAGTCCAGGTCCTCGGCGACGCGACGGGGCGCGTGATCCATCTGGGCGAGCGGGACTGCACCCTGCAGCGGCGCCACCAGAAGGTCATCGAGGAGGCGCCCTCACTGCTGCCGCCCGACATCACGGCGAAGCTGTGCGAGTCGGCGGTGCGACTGGCGGCGAGCGTGGGCTACACGAATGCCGGCACGGTCGAGTTCGTCGTCCCCGCGGATGCGCCGGCCGACTTCGCGTTCTTGGAGATGAACACCCGCCTGCAGGTCGAGCACCCGGTCACCGAGGCGGTGACGGGCATCGACCTGGTCGAGCAGCAGGTCCGCATCGCGGCAGGCGAGGCACTGTCGCTGACGCAGGATGACATCGTGCTCGCGGGCCACGCGGTCGAGGCTCGGGTCTATGCCGAGGATCCCGCCCGCGGATACCTGCCGACGGGCGGGGAGATCATGCTCTGGGGCGTCCCCGACGACGTGCGGGTGGACTCCGGCGTGTGCACTGGATCGGTCGTGTCGGGGGACTACGACCCGATGATCGCCAAGGTCATCGTCCACGCTCCGACGCGCACCCAGGCGCTGGCCGGCCTCGCCGACGCCCTGCACAGCACCGTCTGCCTGGGCGTCACGACCAACATCGACGACCTCGCGGCGCTGGCGACCGAGGAGCGTGTCGTCGCTGGCCAGATCGACACGACGGTGCTCGACAGCCGGGAGCCGTTCGTCGGCACGCTCGAAGCCTCCGCGCTGGCAGGAGCCGCACCGGCCTTGCTCGTGCACCCTGCGGACGACCTGTGGTCGGCCGGAGATGCCTGGCGGCTCGGCGGCCCGGCGTGGCAGCGCTGGGATGTAGGCGATCACGCGGTCGCCCTGCGCGTGACCGGGTCCGATGTCGACGTCGAGATCGATGATGCCGCGGCGTCGCCGGTCGCGGTCGATGCGGCGGCCTTCGACGGGTTCCGGC
>JBEAQC010000152.1:0-43437 GCA_041164085.1 Actinomycetota bacterium | reverse complement strand
TTCATCGGCCTGTCCGTGCTCTTCACGCTGTCCTCCAATGGGCAACCCCTGGAGTTCCCCTATCTTCCGCGGCACTTCACCCTCATCAGCTCGCTCACCATCGGCATCCCCGGCTTCTTCCTCGCCCTCATGCCCAACACCGAGCGATTCCGTCCCGGCTTCCTCCGCCGCGTCCTGCTCTTCGCGGTTCCGGCCGGGATCATCTGCGCGGCTGCCGGACTGGGCACCTACCTCGTGGTGCTGTCGCTCGGGGAGCCCTTGGCCGATGCTCGGTCGGCTGCGACCATCGCGCTCTTCGTGGTGGCGTTCGCCGTACTCGTGCACTCGGCACGTCCTCTGAACCTCCTTCGGCTCGGAGTCTGTGCAGCCATGCTCATCTCCTTCGTCGTCGTCCTCTTCGTTCCGTGGCTGAGCAATTTCTTCGCCGTGTATGTCCAGCCGGAGCGCGACAGCGTTATCGCGCTGTGCTTCGGGCTCGGGGGCGCAGTGCTCGTCGCGATCGCTGCCCGAATCACGGACGGCTTGCGCCGCGCATGAGGCTCACGAGTTTGCGACACTGATCGCGTGGCCGTAGCCCTCTCCACCTCATCGGTCTTCCCTGACGGCACTGCCAGCGCGTTCGATGTGGCCTCGCGCCTGGGGTACGACGGCGTCGAGGTCATGGTCGGCACCGATGCGGTGAGCCAGGACCCGGTCGCCCTGCAGCGACTGCGCGACCACTACGCCGTCCCCATCCTCGCGGTGCACGCCCCCTGCCTGCTCGTGACGCAGCGCGTCTGGGGCACTGATCCCTGGGGCAAGCTCGTGCGCGCACGTGAGGCTGCGGAGACCCTGGGAGCGTCCACGGTCGTGGTTCATCCGCCGTTTCGTTGGCAGCGCGATTATGCGCGCGGGTTCGTCGAGGGACTGGCTCGCATGGCAGAGGACACCCCTATCCGCTTTGCCGTGGAGAACATGTACCCGTGGCGCGCGGCCTCGCGAGAGATCAAGGCCTACAGCCCGGACTGGGACATCGTGGATGAGGACTACCCGCACACCACGCTCGACCTGTCGCATACGTCGGTGTCCGGGCGTGACGCTCGGGGGATGGTCGACCAGCTGGGATCGCGGCTGTCACATGTGCACCTGGCCGACGGCTCCGGCTCCGCCCGCGATGAGCACCTCATCCCCGGTCGTGGCACCCAGCCGTGTGCGGAGGTTCTTCAGGACCTTGCGCGTAGCGGCTTTGACGGCAACGTCGTCGTCGAGGTGTCTACCCGCCGGGCAGTTGACCGGGCCGAGCGCGAAGCCGACTTGGCAGAGGCGCTGGCCTTTGCTCGGCAGCATCTTGCATCGGCCTAGAGTGGGCGTGATGGCGGACGACAGGCCGGCGGAGCCGGCGCGAGGCAGCGGTGAGCAGGTGCGCGATGCGGCCGTGGCTGCAGCGCGCAACGCCTTCGCCGCAGGCAGTTACGCCCGCACCACCTTCAAGGGACTCGCCGCGGCCGCCGGGGTGGCCCCCGCGGTGCTGCGCAAGTACTACGACTCCAAGGACGCGATCTTCGCCGCAGCGCTCAGACTGCCCACCGATCCCGCCGGGGCGGTACCCGCCCTTCTCGCACCCGGTGTCGAAGGGCTGGGTGAGCGCCTTGTGCGCTTCACGCTCGACACCCTCGACGACCCTCAGGTGCGCGCAGATCTCATGGCGATGCTCCGCCAGGGCGCTTCGGCCGCTGCATTGACGAAGTCGTTGCAGGACTATCTCGACACCACCGTCATCGACCGGGTCGTGGCCGCGGTGGGAGTGCCTGACGCGCGCATGCGCGTTGCGCTCATCTCGAGCTACCTCATCGGCATCGCCGCCGGGCGCTACGTGGTGCGCATCGAGCCCCTTGCCTCGGCCAGCGAGGAGCACGTGGTGCGGCTGGTCGCCCCGACGATCCAGGCACTGCTCGATCCCCGCACCAACCTCGCGACAGCATCAGGGGGCAGCCGATGATCGGGGTGATTGGCGCCGGCGCCATGGGCGAGGTCTTCGTCGCGGGGCTCATCCGCGGTGGCACCGCTCCCGGGCGACTGGTGATCTGCGAGAAGGTCGATGAGCGGGCCCGGGAAGTCGCGGAGCGTCATGGTGTGCGCGTCGTCACGGTGTCGGAAGCGGCCCGCGAGTGCGCGACGATCCTGCTGCTTGTGAAGCCGCAGGATGTGTCAGGCGTGCTCGAGGAATTGGGCCACCACCTCGCGGACGGTGCCGTGGTGATCTCGCTCGCCGCCGGTGTGCGCCTGGTCGCGCTCGAGTCCCGGCTGCCCCGAGCTGCCGTCGTCCGCGCGATGCCCAACACCCCTGCCCTCGTAGATCTCGGCATCACCGCGATCTCTCCGGGTGAGTCGTGTTCGCCGGATCAGGTCGACTACGTCGAGAGCCTGCTCTCGGCTGTCGGTCCGGTCGTGCGCGTGCCCGAGGAACTCCAGGACGCCGTCACCGCGACATCGGGATCGGGGCCGGCGTACGTCTTCCGGCTCATCGAGGCCATGGTCGAGGGCTCCGTCGACCTGGGCGTGCCTTCGGACGTGGCCCGGCAACTCGTGGTGCAGACGGTCCTCGGCGCGGCGACGATGGCGGCTCGGCCTGGTGCTGATGCTGCGACGCTGCGCACGCAGGTCACCTCGCCAGGCGGCACGACAGCCGCGGCCCTGGGGGTCTTCGACGAGGGCGACCTCATGGGCCTGGTCGCGGCTGCCATGCGGGCCGCGCGTGATCGCGGGCGGGAACTCGGGCGTGAGTGACGCCGTCGCGGTCGTCTGGGACGAGGCGCTGGCGGCCTACGACTTCGGCCCGGGGCATCCCCTGGCACCCATCAGGGTGCAGTTGGCCATGCGATTGGCCGCGGACTTCGGCCTGCTCGACCGTCTCGATGTCCTAGCGCCTGTCACGCCCGCGACGATGGCGGAGATCCTGGCGGTGCATCACCCGGACTACGTCGATGCAGTGAAGCGGGCGTCGGCGGATCCACGCGAGGTCGATGTCGCGCGCGGCATCGGCACCCCGGATGATCCTTCGTTCGCCGGCATGCACGAGGCATCCGCGCTCGTCGCGGGCGCGACACTTGCCGCTGCACACGCCGTGCACTCCGGGCGGGCGCAGCACGCGGTCAACATCGCGGGCGGCCTGCATCACGCGATGCCCAATCGTGCAGCGGGCTTCTGCATCTACAACGACATCGCCGTAGCGATCGCGTGGCTGCTCGAGCAGGGGGTCGACAGGATCGCCTACATCGACGTCGACGTCCACCATGGCGACGGTGTCCAGGCGATGTTCTACGACGACCCCCGCGTCCTCACCATCTCTATCCACGAAAGCCCGGTCTCGCTCTTCCCCGGCACGGGCTTCCCCGACGAGGTCGGGGACCCCGGAGCCCTCGGTACGGCGGTCAACATCGCCCTGCCGGCCGGGACCGGGGACCAGGGCTGGCTCAGGGCATTCCATGCGGTGGTGCCCGAGGTCCTCGAGGCCTTCGGCCCGAGCGTGATCGTGAGCCAGCACGGGTGCGACTCGCATATCGACGATCCCCTCGCGCATCTCGCGCTCACCATCGACGGACAGCGCATGTCCTACGAGGCAATCCACCGTTGGGCGCACCGATTCTGCGAGGGACGCTGGATCGCTGTCGGCGGCGGTGGATACGAATGGATCGATGTTGTGCCACGCGCGTGGACGCACCTGATCGCGGAAGCCGCGGGTGCTCCGATCGACCCTCACACGCCTACGCCGGAGGACTTCCGTCGCTTCGTCAGCGAGACCATGGGTCGGCCAGCGCCACTGTCGATGACCGACGGCAGCAATCCATGGCCGAAGCCGTTCGATCAGGGCTTCAACCCCGGCGACGCGGTGGATGCTGCAGTACTCGCCACTCGCGTCGCCGTCTTCCCGCACCTCGGACTCGTTGCTGACCCCGATCCATGGTTCTAGGCCATCCCGGGGCGAAGGCTCCCCGGATCGGACACGTCCCAGCTCGGACCGGGCTCTGGCGGACTCCCCCTCGCGGGGGAGGTGCACCCTCCACTAGGCTCGAAATCCGAATTTCGCGTGACGGGTCGGGACGCGGTGCAGTAGCGTCGCGACGTCACGGGAAGGCAGACAGCCGGACCACAGGCCGGGCCCGCCAGGGCGCGGGCTCACGCAGAGGCAAGGAGCAGACATGAGCGGTGGAACTGAGCGCCCCCTGGCGGAGGTGCGTTTCCTCACCGTCGCCGAAGTCGCGGCGCTCATGCGCGTCTCCAAGATGACCGTGTACCGACTCGTCCACGCGGGTGAGTTGCCCGCCGTCCGCGTCGGCCGTTCCTTCCGTGTCCCGGAGCAGGCCGTCCACGACTACCTGCGCACGTCCTACATCGAGGCTGGCTGAGACTGGGCGTAGCGCTGTAGCGCTGGCAGAGCCGCCTCACGTGGGCGCGCACGAATCCGATAAGGTCAAGGTCCGGCTGCACGCCGGGATCGTGGCGGACTGAATGAGGTAATCGATGGGCTCCGTGGTCAAGAAGCGCCGCAAGCGCATGGCCAAGAAGAAGCACCGCAAGCTGCTCAAGCGCACGCGCGTCCAGCGCCGCAACAAGAAGTAGTCCGCTGTGGGTCGCGTCGTGCTGGTCACGGGCGCTGCCCGCCACCTCGGTGGCCTCATGGTTCGCTCCCTCGTGAGGGATACCTCCATTGACCGCGTCATTGGCGTCGATGTCGTACCTCCCCGTCGCCCGCTCCTTGGGGCCGACTTCGTCCGCGCGGACATCCGCAGCCCCGTCATCGGCCGCGTCCTGAGCACGCACGAGGTCGACACCGTCGTGCACATGGGAGTCATCGCCACCACTCACCAGGCTGGCGGACGTACTGCCATGAAGGACATCAACGTCATCGGCACCATGCAGTTGCTCGCCGCCTGTCAGAAGTCTGAGTCCGTGAATCGACTCGTGGTGAAGTCAACCTCGTCGGTCTATGGCGCGGGTCCGCGCGATCCCGCGCTCTTCACCGAAGACATGTCTCCCAAGCACCCGCCGACCTCGGGCTGGGCGAAGGATTCGGTCGAGGTCGAAGGCTATGTGCGAGGTTTCGCCCGACGTCGCCCAGACGTGGCCGTGACCATCATGCGCCTCGCCAACGTGATCGGCCCCCGCGTCGAGACCGCCATGACGGCGTACTTCACGCTGCCCGTCATCCCGACCGTGATGGGCTTCGACGCCCGCCTGCAGTTCATCCATGAGGACGACTCCATCTCGGCCCTCCACCGCGCCGTGGGGAGCTCGGTCACCGGGGTCTTCAACATCGCGGGGGAGGGGGTGCTCGCCCTGTCCCAGGCAGTGCGTCGGACCGGCCGGGCGACCGTGCCGGTGCCGGGTGCCCTGCTCGGCATGGTCGGTCGCGCGCTGGCTCCCACACGACTCGTGGACTTCTCCACCGAGCAGATGCGCTTCCTCACCTATGGACGAGCCATCGACACCGAGCGTGCTCGTCGCGAACTCGCCTTCACGGCGAAGCGCACGACGTCGGAGGCCTTCGACGACTTCCTCGCCGGTCACGGCCTCGGCCCGACGCTCATCACGAGTGTGGTGGACGGCGCTGCCGGTGCCGCCCAGACCGTGACGTCTCGAGGTGCATCCCATGCCTGACGCGCGCGTGATCCCGCTGGAGCCTCGGGGTGCGCGCTCGGACGCGGTGCGCGCACATCCACCGTCGGATGGGGGCGTGTGGGACTTCATTCGCCGCCGGCTGACAGGTGAGTACATCGTCGATGACTTCGGCTTCGACGAGGATCTGACCGATCATGTGCTCATCCCCATGATGCGTCCGCTCTTTGAGTCGTGGTTCCGCGTCGATGTCCGCGGCGTCGAGCATGTGCCGGATGTGGGTGGCGCACTCGTCGTGGCCAACCACTCGGGCACGATCGCGTTTGACGCTGTCATGACTCAAGTCGCCCTCCGTGATCGCCACCCAGCGCATCGTCACCTGCGCATGCTCGGGGCCGACCTGGTCTTCCAGACGCCCTTCGTCTCCGAGGTCGCCCGCAAGGCCGGACACACCCTGGCCTGCATGCCCGACGCCGAGCGGCTGCTCGGACGGGGTGAACTCGTCGGGGTCTGGCCGGAGGGCTTCAAGGGGATTGGCAAGCGCTACAGCGAGCGCTACAAGCTGCAGCGATTCGGGCGGGGCGGCTTCGTCTCCGCCGCGCTACGCGCGGGGGTGCCGATCATCCCCACGGCCATCGTGGGCGCGGAGGAGACCTATCCGATGCTCGGGAGCATCACCCCGCTGGCCCGACTACTCGGCCTGCCGTACTTCCCCATAACCCCGACCTTCCCCTGGCTGGGCCCGCTGGGGCTCGTGCCGCTGCCCAGCCGGTGGATCATCGAGTTCGGCGAGCCGGTGCACACCGAGGATCTCGTCGACCAGGCGGATGATCCGATGGCCGTCCTGGAGCTCACCGATGCCGTGCGCGAGCGCATCCAGCAGTCGCTCTACAGGCTGCTTGTCCAGCGCGAGTCGACGTACTAGTTCGACCCGGCATCTCTGGCGACGTGTGTGTCCGTGTCAGCCCTCACGTCTGCGCGTCAGCGGCGAGCGAGGCGACCGGCCGCGTATCCGGCAGCAACGCCGAGGCCCACGCCCGCGGTGGCCGCTAGCGCCGGAAGGGCGGCCTGGCGTGCCTTAGCCCGGCGCCGGAAGTCACGGATGGGCCAGTCGTTGGCTCGGGCATGCGCACGAAGGAGTGAGTCGGGATTCACCGCGACCGGGTGGCCGACGAGCGAGAGCATGGGGATGTCGTTGGCGGAGTCGGAGTACGCCGAGCAGCGAGCGAGATCGAGGCCCTCCCGCTCGGCGATGGCGCGGACAGCTTCCGCCTTAGCCAGGCCGTGAAGGGGGGCGCCGACCAGGCGCCCGGTGTAGACCCCGTCGGTCACCTCCGCGACGGTGCCGAGTGCCCCCGTGAGCCCGAGGTGGGTCGCGATGATGGTGGCGAGCTCGACGGGCGTCGCGGTGACGAGCCAGACGCGCTGCCCCGCATCGAGGTGGCCTTGGGCGAGGGCCAGTGTGCCCGGGATGAGCTTGTCGGACATCTCCTCGTCGAAGATCCGCTCCCCGAGATCGACGAGTTCGTCGACGCGTCGCCCCGCGACGAAGGACAGGGCCGACGCGGTGGCGGAGGCCATATCCTCGAGGTCCTCCGATCCGCTGAGGACGAATCGGAGTTGACGTCGACCGAAGTCGACGACCTGCCGAGCGTCGAAGAACTTGCGACGGGCCAGACCGACGGCGAAGTGGAAGATGCTTGCTCCGCGCATCACGGTGTTGTCGACGTCGAAGAATGCCGCGGCGGTGGTGTCGAAGCCCGTCCCCGGTGCCGGAGTGACCTCCGCGGCCGCGGCCGCCGCCTCGCCGGCATGGCGGTAGGCGGGGAGGACGGGCGAGCGACGGACCATTCCGTCAGACTAGGGGGGTGGCCGACTCGCGCGTGACCCTCGTCGGCAAGCCCGGCTGCCATCTCTGCGATCAGGCTCGCATCACGGTGGCCGAGGTCTGCGCGGAGAGCGGCACCCCCTGGGCTGAGGTGTCGATCCTCGACGATCCGATCCTGGCCGATCGCTTCGCCGAGCAGATCCCCGTCGTCCTCGTCGATGGCGAGGTGCACGACTTCTGGCACGTGGATGCGGAGCGGCTGAGGGGTGCCCTGGCGAGGCCATCCGCCACCTAGACCACCGATAAACGGACGCTAACGTCCGTTGAGGTTTGTATCGTGTGTTCACAAGCGCCTACCCTGGGGGCTCGTCATCGGCCATCGGCCGTGCCAGATTCGCCAGGTAGGTCTCACCGTGTCCCTTCGCATCGCGTCCTCGCGCGCTCGTGACGAGGTCCCCACGGCGACCGTGGAGCGGCTTCCGGTCTACCTCCACGCCCTCGATCGGCTCAGGGCCGCTGGGATCCCCACCGTCTCCTCCGCGGAACTCGCCGAGCGCAGCGGTGTCACGA
This sequence comes from Actinomycetota bacterium, assembly GCA_041164085.1. Classification (GTDB taxonomy): domain Bacteria; phylum Actinomycetota; class Actinomycetes; order S36-B12; family S36-B12; genus Mxb001. The sequence goes on along the minus strand of JBEAQC010000152.1, from coordinate 35,444 downwards.
GCGCCAAATTGCGCAAGGACCTGTCCCATCTGGGGTCCTTCGGCACACGGGGTGTCGGCTATGACGTGGAGTTCCTTCATCGCAGCATCGCCGACTGGCTCGGCGTCCACGAGCCGCTGGGCGTCGTCATCGTCGGCCTGGGAAATCTCGGCCATGCACTCGCGACCTACCGTGGCTTCGCGACAGGGGGCTTCCGGGTTGTCGGCCTCATCGACGTCGATCCCAGCGTGGTCGGCACGGGCGTGTCATGCGGCAGCGATGAACTCACGGTGCGTCCACTCAGCGACCTCGCAGCCGTCGCTTCGGGTGCTCAGATCGGTGTCATCGCTACGCCGGGATCGGCCGCCCAGGACGCGTGCGATCGCCTCGTCGCGGCCGGCGTGCGCCACATCCTCAGCTTCGCCCCTCGATTCCTCGCGGTGCCCGCGGGCGTCGAGGTGCGCGCCATCGATGTCGGGGTCGAACTCCAGATCCTGGCGTTCCGCCAGCGCCAGTCCTCCCTGGCAGACATCGCTCCCCTCCGACCTGCGGCGCTCGAGCCCGGGGCGGTGAGCGCCTGACCGCAGCCGCCCGCATACCCCCAACTGACCCACGATCCGAAGGTTCCCAGTGAGCGCAACCCGCACCAAGAAGAAGCTCGGTCCTGTCGCCCTTGTCGCGGCCGGCCCCGGCGATCCCGAGCTGTTGACCCTGCGCGCGGCAGAACTGCTGCGCACGGCCGAGCGAGTCATCGCTGACTTCGATGCCGTTGACATAGCGCGCGGTCTCGTCTCCTCCGACGATGTGCTCGTGGCCGCGGTCGATGCCAAGGGCCTCCCGCTCGACCATGCCGGTCGCGCGAAGCTCGTCGTCGAGTCAGCGCGCGAGGGACTGCGCACGGTGCGGCTGCTCGCGGGGGATCCGGTCCTCGACGGGTCGCTTGCTGTGGAGGCGGCTGCTCTTCGTAAGGCCAAGGTGCCCTTCGAGGTCGCTCCCGGGGTCAGCAACGCGGTGGCTGTTCCGGCGTACGCCGGACTCGGCCTGACCGGCCGACGCAGCCGCGAGGTGCACGTCATCAGCGCGTCCGACCCCGATGTCGACTGGGCGTCACTCGCTCGCGATCGCGTCACCGTCGTCGTGCCGGATGGTGCCGACTCGGCGCCGTCGATCGCCAAGGCCCTCGTCGGTGCCGGCCGCAGCGCTGAGACGCCGATGATCATCACCCGCGGCGGGACGACCCTGGAGCAGCGTTCGATCGTGACGACTCTGGAGGATGTGGCCGCGGACGTGAAGGCGTCCAAGCAGGCCGGCCCGGGAGTGGTCGTTGTCGGCGAGGTCGTCGAGCAGCGCGACCGTATGGCGTGGTTCGACGTCAAGCCGCTCTTCGGCTGGCGCGTGCTCGTGCCCCGCACTCAGGACCGCTCGGATGACCTCCTCGATCGACTCGTGCGCTTCGGAGCCATCCCCGTCGAGGTCGCCACCATCAGCGTGGAGCCGCCGCGTACCCCGCAGCAGATGGATCGCGCTGTGCACGGCCTCGTCTCCGGTCGATACGAGTGGATCGGCTTCACCAGCGTCAACGCGGTGCGCGCGGTGCGGGAGAAGCTCGAGCAGTACGGCCTCGACGCACGTTCCTTCGCGGGACTCAAGGTCGCGGCGGTCGGCGCTGACACGGCCCGGGCACTCGTCGCCTTCGGCGTGCAGCCCGACCTCGTACCCGAGGGAGAGACGTCGACGAGCGCACTCCTCGAGGAGTGGCCCCCGTACGACGAGCTCATCGACCCCATCAATCGGGTGTTCCTGCCGCGCGCGGACATCGCGACCGAGACCCTCGCGGCCGGGCTCGCGGAGCTGGGCTGGGAGGTCGAGGACGTCACGGCGTACCGCACCGTCCGTGCCGCACCCCCGCCCGCCGAGACGCGCGAGGCCATCAAGTCCGGTGGCTTCGATGCCGCGCTCTTCACGTCCAGCAGCACCGTGCGCAACCTCGTGGGCATCGCCGGCAAGCCGCACACCACGACGATCATCGCCTGCATCGGTCCGCAGACGGCCAAGACCGCGGAGGAGCATGGGCTCCGCGTCGATGTGCTCGCCGAGGATCCGACGCCTCTGGCGCTCGCCGAGGCGCTGGCTGCCCATGGCGAGGAGCTCCGCCTGGCGTCGCTCGAGGCCGGCGAGGCGTCGTGGCGACCGAGCCGTCGCAGGGCTGCTGCTCGGCGCAAGGCGACCTGAGCCGGGATGTCGCGGCATGGGCGATAGCACCGACCGCACCGTTGTTCACGTGCTGCGGCACGGTGAGGTACACAACCCTGAGGGCGTGCTCTACGGACGCCTGCCTGACTTCCACCTCTCCGATCGGGGTCGGGCCATGGCCGATCGCGCGGCCGAAGCCCTGGCCGGGCGGGATATCGCACGCGTCATCGCCTCGCCTCTCGACAGGGCGCAGCAGACCGCGTCACCCATCGCGGCAGTGCATGGTCTGGAGATCGCCACCGATCCTCGGGTCATCGAGGCCGACAACGTGTTCGAAGGCCAGCGCGTGGGTGTCGGCGACGGCGTTCTGCGGCAGCCGCGCGCGTGGCGGCATCTGTGGAACCCGTTCACGCCCTCCTGGGGTGAGCCCTACGTCGACCTCGCCGAGCGCATGACCGACGCCATCCACGATGCGCGCGATGCCAGTCGCGGCCGCGAGTCGGTGATCGTGAGCCACCAACTCCCGATCTGGATCGCCCGGCTCCACGCCGAGGACCGTCGTCTGTGGCACGACCCCCGTCGACGCGAGTGCTCCCTCGCGTCCCTGACCTCCTTCGAATTCGACGGAGACAGGCTGGCGGGGATCACCTACTCCGAGCCCGCGGCTGACCTCCTGCCCGGTGCTAAGGGTCGCGGTGCCTGATCGCATCGCCCGTGTGACGATCGATACATGCGTCGCCTGATCCTGCTCATCGCGTCCGTCTGGTTTCTCGCCGCCTGCGGCTCCGGCGCCGCGGTCCAAAGCGGAGCGGACACGGCATTCGTCGCCGGCGACGGCTCGATCGTGCTCATCGCTCCATCGGAGCGCGGCCCAGCGCCGGACCTCGTGGGCGAGGTGCTCGAGGGTGGGGAGTTCCGGCTCGAGGATCACCTCGGCGAGGTCGTCGTCCTCAATGTCTGGGCATCCTGGTGCGCACCGTGCCGGGCGGAAGCCCCCGTCCTCGAGGCCGTCTGGCAGCGGGTGAAGGGCGACGGGGTTCAGTTCGTGGGACTCGACACCCGCGACACCCGCGAGGCTGCCCTGGCCTTCCTCGACGCCTACGGCATCACCTACCCGAATGTCATCGACGAGGATGGGCGACTGCAGTTGCTCTTCAGCGACACGCTCCCGCCGCAGGCGATTCCCTCCACCCTGGTTGTCGATCGCGAGGGGCGCGTGGCTGGGCGCATCATCGGCCGTGTCACGGAAGCCACGCTCTTGGCGCTCATCGAGGAAGCCGAGAAGTCGTAGGCTGCTGAGGTGGGCATCGCGGAGACCGTCGCGGGCGGGAGCCTAGTGTTCGCCATGCTCCTCGCCTTCGCCGCCGGCATCGTGTCATTCGCCAGCCCGTGCGTGCTCCCACTCGCTCCCGGCTACCTCTCCTACGTCACCGGTCTGACCGGCGCGGAGATCGCGGGAGAGGAATCATCACGAGGACGTGCCGGCACGACAGAGGGGGCTCTGCCGACTCGCCGTGCCACCACGCTCGCGGTCAAGAGCCGCGTCCTCCTCGGCAGCGTGCTGTTCGTCCTGGGCTTCTCTGTGGTCTTCGTGTCCTACGGGCTGCTTTTCGGCGGCCTCGGCTCCCTTCTGCTGGAGTATCAGGCGGTCATCAGCAGGGTCCTGGGCGTCATCGTCATCCTCATGGGCCTGTCCTTCATGGGTGTGCTGCCCGGGATGCAGCGCGAATGGCGCATGCACCGGATGCCCAGCTACAGCGTCTGGGGTGCTCCCATTCTCGGGGTGCTCTTCGGTCTGGGCTGGACGCCGTGCATTGGCCCGGCGCTCACGGCGGTGCAGAGCCTGGCCTTCACCGAGGCCAGTGCGGCGCGCGGCGCCCTGCTGTCCTTCGTCTATTGCCTCGGGCTCGGGCTGCCCTTCATCCTGCTGGGCCTGCTCTTCCGCCAGGCCGCGGGAACGCTTGCCTGGGTGCGCCGCCACTACGTGCTGATCATGCGCATCGGCGGAGGCCTGCTGGTGGCCATCGGCATCCTGCTCGTCTCCGGCATCTGGGACTCGATCACGATCTGGATGCGCACCCTGGTCCCTGGCTTCGAGACGCCCCTGTAGCAGCGGACCCCCGGCACCTCGGAGCGCGTCGTTCGGGGGCCCGGGGCAGACTGGTCATGAGATGACGACGACCACCGACCTGCCCCCCGCCGAGCCCGCGGCCCCGCCGCCGCTCGATGCGGTGGGCTTCGCCCGGTGGTGCTGGCGCCAGCTCACCAGCATGCGGGTCGCCCTCATCCTGCTCTTCCTCCTCGCCATCGCGGCAATTCCCGGCTCGGTGCTGCCTCAGCGCGGCACCGATCCGATCCGCGTCAACGAGTGGATCGAGGGCAATCCGACCTGGGGGCCGGTGCTGGACCGGCTCGGGTTCTTCGACGTGTACGCCGCGCCGTGGTTCGCGGCTGTCTATCTCCTGCTCTTCATCTCGGTGATCGGCTGCGTGCTGCCGCGGACACGACTGCACTGGCGGGCACTGCGCAGTGCTCCCCCCGATGCTCCGCGCCGCCTCGACCGCATGCCCGAGCATCGGACCTGGACCACCGATGCGGCCCCGCAGGCCGTGCTCGACCGGGCCAGCGAGGACCTGGCCGGACGTCGCTGGCGGGTGGCCCGTGGCGACGGATGGGTGTCCGCCGAGAAGGGCTACTGGCGCGAGACAGGCAACCTGCTCTTCCATGCGGCTCTCATCGCGCTGCTCATCGCCGTGGGCTACGGCGCTCTCTTCGGCTGGCGTGGCAACGTCATCGTGCGCGAGGGCAGCGGCTTCTCCGACACCTTGACGCAGTACGACGCCTGGGGAGGCGGGCGACTCGCGGATCCGGCCGCGCTGCCGCCGTTCGCCTTCATCCTCGACGATTTCCGCGTCGACTTCGAACGCGGAGAGGCTCAGCGCGGAGCACCGCGCCTGTTCGAGGCTGAACTCACCCTCTGGCCCACGCCGGGATCGGCTCCTCAGGATGCGATGGTGCGTGTCAACGAACCTCTGAGCATCGACGGCGCGAAGGTCTTCCTCGTCGGCCACGGCTACGCGCCGGAGTTCCGTCTCACCGACGCGCTCGGACGCGTCGTCCACGATGAAGGCGTGGTGTTCCTGCCGCAGGACGGCAACCTCACCTCAACCGGTGTTCTCAAGGCGCCGGATGCGACACCTTCCATCGGCATCGAGGGTCTCTTCCTGCCCACCGCGGCGGTCGATGAGATCCGCGGTCCCCACTCCACGTTCCCCGAGGCCGACGACCCCGCCGTCTTCCTGTCCGCCTGGGCCGGTGATCTCGGCCTGGACTCCGGAGTGCCTCAGAGCATCTACCGCCTCGACACCGAGGGGATGACACAACTCGGGATCGAGGCGCTCCGCGTGGGCGACACCTGGGATCTGCCCGGTGGGAATGGCACGGTGGAGTTCACGGGGCTCAGTCGATGGGCGTCCTTCCAGATCGCGCACGATCCTGGCAAGGAACCCGCACTTGTGGCCGCCATCATCGCGTTGGCCGGCCTGATGATGTCGCTGTTCATCCAGCGTCGCCGCGTCTGGGTGCGCGTGAGCGAGGCATCAGATGGGTCTACCGTGGTGACCGTCGCCGGGCTTGCCCGCAGTGATGAAGCCGACCTCCGCCCCGACGTCGATGCCGTGGCCGAGGCCCTCGGAGGAAGGACATCTCGCACATGACCTCTGCGTCACTCGCCGAGTGGAGCAATCTCGCGGTCTACTCCTCCATGCTCGTGCTCGTCGCCGCCCTCATCGCCTTCGCCGTGAGCTTCGCCGCTCGCGGCCGGCGAGTGATGACCCCCGAGCTGGTGACCGCGGGCGGGGGAGCACCGGAGCGTCCCGGCCCGTCCGATGACGACGCCGTGGTCCCCGACGGCCCGGGTCGACGCGCGGGCAACATCGCGATGGCGCTGACCTGGCTGGCGACCGGTCTCCTGCTGGTCGGCCTGGTGCTGCGTGGCCTCTGGGCCGGGCGCGTGCCCTGGGGCAACATGTACGAGTTCTCCCTCACCTGGACGTTCGGCATCCTCGCGGTCTTCCTCGTCGTGTCCCTGCGCCGCGACATCAGGTGGCTCGGACTGCCGGTGATCTTCCTCAGCATCCTCAGCCTCGGACTGGCCGTGACGGTCCTCTACACCGAGGCCGCCCAGCTCGTGCCGGCCCTGCGCTCGTGGTGGCTCATCATCCACGTCGCCGCCGCGGTGATCTGCGGTGGCGCATTCTCCGTCGCCGCTGCGATCTCGGCGCTGTACCTGTGGCGCGAGCGAGCCGAGCGCAAAGGCCACGTGACCGGCATCGTCGCGGCCCTGCCGGATGCCTCACGCCTGGACACCCTCGCCTACCGCATCCTGGCGTTCGCGTTTCCGCTGTGGACGTTCGCGGTCATCAGTGGCGCGATCTGGGCCGAGTACGCCTGGGGTCGCTACTGGGGTTGGGACCCCAAGGAGACGTGGGCCTTCATCACGTGGGTGATCTACGCGGGCTACCTGCATGCTCGCTCGACCGCGGGCTGGCGCGGACGTCGCGCGGCGTACATCTCGCTTCTGGGCTTCGTGTCGTTCCTCATCAACTATTTCGGCGTCAACATCTTCGTCAACAGCCTGCACTCGTACGCCGGACTGTAGGTCGGTCGCGAGCTAGGCCGGCGCCTGTCCCTGGGCCTGCCCGTCGGATTCCCCGCGGCGACGCTTCATGCGCTCGACCCAGGCGTCGTCATCGAGCTGCCGGAGGAATGCCGGATCGTCGTCGGGGGCGACCGGGCCGCGCCGCCGCCTCCTCCCCTGTCCCCTCGGCCGACCGGCGAGCAGCCACAGGACGCCGCCGAGAAGCGGGATGAGGATCACGATGATGAGCCAGACGAACTTCGGGAGGGTGCGCACGTTGGAACTCGATGTGCGCAGCACATCGACGATGAACCAGATGTAGACCGCTAGCCCGAGCAGGGCCGCGACGACTCTGAGCATGCTCACCTCCCACGGACACGATAACCCCCGTGTGACCTGGTCGCTCGTGCGCGCCTAGCGTGGAGGGGTGCGTGGGATCGCGATCTACACCGGGCTGAGAGTGGCCCTGCTGGCGGCTGTCTGGCTCCTGATCCAGGTGGTGACCCCGATCCGTGGTCTGCTCGCCATTGCGATCGCCGTGGTCATCTCCGGGGTCATCAGTTTCATCGCGCTCGATAGGTCACGCGACCGAGCCAGCATCGGCCTGGCCGGGGCCTTCAGTCGCATCAATGACCGCATCGAGCGAAGCCGCACTGCGGAGGACTGGGACGAGCCGATCGAATCAGGACAGTCCGATGCCCAGCCCGAGCAGCAGGCCGTAGGTCAGCACGAGCAGGCCGGTCCCTTGGAGGACGGGGACCAGGGCTCTCCCCACATCGCCACGAGCGATGGCTCGCAGCGGTCCGATGGCGAAGACGATCCCGAGCAGGGCGACCCAAGCGAAGGTCAAGCCCAGTCCCGCGGGTAGCGCCAAGGGCACGATGACGGCGAAGCCGGACACGATCAGCACGACGTAGGCGATGCGCGTCGCCCGATCACCCCACCTCACGGCCAGCGTGACCTTGCCTGCCTCAGCGTCGCTGGGGATATCGCGCAGATTGTTGGCCACGAGCACAGCACAGGTAAGTGCCCCCACGCCGATCGATGCGACCCATGCCGAGGTCGGGACAGCGAGGGCTTGCACGTAGGCCGTGCCGACGACGGGAACCACCCCGAAGAACACGAAGACGAAGACCTCGCCAAGGCCGAGGTAGCCGTACGGTCGGGGTCCGCCGGTGTAGAGCCAGGCAGCGAGCAAGGCGGCAGCCCCGACGAGAAGGAGCCACCACTGGCCGATCACCGCGACGAGGGTCAGCCCGGCGATCGCCGAGACGGTGAGACTGGCGAGTGCGGCCCTGCGCACCTGAGCGGGCGCGGCCAACCCTTGGCCGACGAGCCGCACGGGTCCGACGCGGTCCCTGTCGGTGCCCCGCACTCCGTCGCTGTAGTCGTTGGCGTAGTTGGCCCCGACCTGCGCGGCGAGCATGACCACGAGTGCTAGCAGCGCGCGAAGCGGATGGAGTGCGCCCACCGACGCTGCCACGCCGGTGCCGACGGCGATGGGTGCCACGGCGGCACCGAGGGTGCGCGGGCGTGCACCCTCGATCCACTCCCGTGTGCTGGCCATGGTTCCTCCGGTCACTCGCCTGCTGTGCGCAGGGCGAGGCGGTCGATCTTGCCATTGGGCAGCAGGGGCAGGGCATCGACCGCAACCACATCCGGGCGTGCGGCGCCACCGAGCTGCTCGACGACGCCGGGGCTGATCATCGCGATCACGCCTGGATCCTCGGATACGACGTAGGAGATGATCCGGTGGTCCTGGCGGTCGTCGGGGATGGCAACGACCGCGCAGTCGCGCACGCCCACCATCGATCGGATGATCGACTCGATCGCGCCGAGGGCGACGTTGACCCCGTGGACCGTGACGACGTCGTCTGTCCGTCCCGTGATGCGCAGCAGGCCTGCCTCCCACACACCGTGATCGGACGTGCTGAAGCGGCGGTCGACACCGTGGCCGCTGAAGTGCTCATCGCCGTCCCGGTAGCCGGCGGTCACCTGCCGGCCGATCACCTCGATGCGTCCGTCGTCGCTGATCTCGACGCGGACTCCCGGCAGGGGGAGGCCGTCATAGACGCAGCCGCCGGTCGTCTCCGTCATGCCGTACGTCGTCACGAGGGACACGCCCGCATCGCGGGCCCTCATCGCCAGCGGCTCGGGGGTCGCAGCAGCTCCGACGAGCACGGCTGTCGCCTGGCTGAGCCACGCAGTCGCCTCGGCTGATTCGAGCATGTCGACCAATTGCTGCGGCACCAAGGAGATGGCGAAAGGTTGCGCGATATCGAGCGCGATCACATCGCGGGCGTCGAAGGGGGCGGCCCCGCCGACGGAGGGGAGGGCATGCAGCGGTGTCCCCGCGAGGTGGGCCCGGACGATCGCTCCGAATCCGCCGATCGAGGTGACCGGTAGTGCCAGCACCCACGCGCAGTCGCGGAGTCCCGGGATCCGCTCCCACGATGCTTCGACGGCAGCGCGCAGGTTGTCGCGCGTGACGACGACACCCCGAGGCTCACCCGTCGATCCGCTGGTCGCGGCGACGAAGGCCGCGTCGGGGTTGTCGACGGGCATCTCGGGCCGGATACCTCGGCGTATCAATGCCACGTAGTCGCCCGGCACGCGCGGGCCGGGTCGAGGCACGAGAGCGAACGCCGGGCCGTCGCCAGCGAGGCGATCGCTCAATGCGGCGCGTGCAGCGACGACACCCTCCGGCCCGGGGGCTACCTCGACCACGTGCAGGGGGAGTGCCGCCATGCGGACGAGCGTAGGCCTGACTAGGTTGTCCGTGGTCGGCCCATCCCCGCCGGCCCGCACGAAGGAGTTGTCGGTGGCGCAGGAGTTCGATTCCCGCACGCGTTATCCCCTGTCCCCGGTCGTGGAGGAGGATTCGCCGGCCTTCACCGACCCGGGCTACTCGAGCATCGTGCCCGCCTGCACCTGGGTGAGCGCGGGTGACTACTCCGACATTCGCTACGAGCACTCGTCGGGGGAGGCCAGCGGCATCGCCAAGATCACCATCAACCGACCCCACAAGCGCAATGCGTTCAGGCCGCAGACGCTGTTCGAGATGGCCGATGCCCTCAACCGGGCGCGCGACGACGACAACATCGGCGTCATCATCCTCACCGGCCAGGGGGACTGGGCCTTCTGCAGCGGTGGCGACCAGATGATCCGCGGTGACGACGGCTACATCGGCGACGACGACGTCGCTCAGAAGGGCATCGGCCGCCTCAACGTCCTTGACCTCCAGGTGCAGATTCGCCGTACGCCGAAGCCTGTCATCGCGATGGTTGCCGGGTACGCGATCGGCGGCGGTCATGTCCTGCACGTCGTGTGCGACCTGTCCATCGCTGCCGCCAATGCGCGCTTCGGTCAGACCGGACCCAAGGTCGGCTCCTTCGATGGCGGGTACGGCTCAGGCCTCCTCGCACGCACCATCGGCCAGAAGCGCTCGCGCGAGGTGTGGATGCTCTGCCGGCAGTATGGCGCCGAGCAGGCCTTCGACTGGGGCTTGGTCAACGCCGTGGTCCCCCTCGCCGACCTCGAGCGCGAGACGGTCGCCTGGGCGCAGCAGATGCTGGACCTGTCCCCGCTCGCGCTGCGGATGCTCAAGGCGTCTCACAATGCGGTCGACGACGGCTTGGCAGGCGTGCAGCAATTGGCGGGAGATGCGACGTTGCTGTTCTACATGACCGAGGAGGCCCAGGAGGGCCGGGATGCCTACGCGCAGCGCAGGTCCCCCGACTTCACGAAGTTCCCGCGCCGCCCCTGACAGTCGTGGACGTCCCCCTCGCAGCGATCCTGCATGACGCGGTGCCCTATGCCCTGCCGCTGACACGGCGCTTCCGCGGCATCACAGTCCGCGAAGGCCTGTTGATCCGCGGTCCGAGCGGGTGGGGCGACTTCGCTCCCTTCGACGACTACTCCCCCCGCGCGTGCGCTCTCTGGCTCGCCTCAGCGGTGGAGGCAGCGTTCGGAGCCTGGCCGGAGCCCCGGCGCGAGATCGTCCCGGTTAACGCGATCGTGCCGGCCGTGCCCGCAGACGAAGCGGCCGCGCTCGCACGCCAAGCCGTGCTCGAGCACGGGTGCACCACCATCAAGATCAAGGTCGCAGCACTTGGCGAAGTCCTCGCTGACGACGAGGCTCGGGTGGCGGCGGTGCGACACGCGGCGGATAGCGCCCTCGCCTCGATCGGCGGTCCCGAGCCGGTGCGCATCCGACTCGATGCCAATGGTGGATGGTCCGCCGAGGACGCACGACGAGCTCTGGGCCGACTGTCGGCGTACGACATCGAATACGTCGAGCAGCCATGCGCGAGCATCGACGACACCCTGGAGCTCAGGCGCGGACTCGACATCCCCGTGGCCCTGGACGAGTCGGTGCGCTTCGGTGATCCCCGCGCCTTCGAGGCCGCCGACATCGTCATCCTCAAGGTCGCCCCGCTCGGAGGCGTCGCCGCCGCGCTCTCGCTCGCTCGGTCCTGGGGAGGGCCGGTCGTCGTCAGCGGTGCGCTCGACTCGGCTGTCGGCTTGGCGAGCGGACTTGCCTTGGCCGCGGCGCTCACGGGGGATCCGCCCGCGTGCGGCCTCGGCACGGGGTCATTGCTCGCACGTGACGTCATCGCCCCACCGTTGGTGCCCTTCGACGGTCACCTCCCGGTCGAGCGCATCGCACCGGATCTCGATGCCCTCATGGCGGCGCGAGACCTGGTCGGTGATCAGCGTGCGCGCTGGTGGCGGCAGCGACTCGTCGACGCCTGGGACGCCGGCGGAGCCGGGCTCGTCGCGGCCCTTGATGCGTGAGAGCCTTCCCGCATGCAGGTCCCGTCGCCGCGCCTGGCTGTCGCCATCGTCGAGGAGTTGATCGCCGGCGGGGTCCGTGACGCCGTGGTCGCCCCGGGATCGCGCTCGGCTCCCTTGGCTCTCGCGCTGGCCGATGCTGAGCGCTCCGGGCTCGTGCGCCTGCACGTGCGCATCGACGAGCGCAGCGCTGGATACCTCGCGCTGGGGCTGGCGCGAGTGTCGGGTGATCCCGTCGCTGTGATCACCACGTCGGGCACGGCAGCAGTCAACGTGCATCCGGCCTTCGTCGAGGCGGCCTACTCCGGTGTGCCGCTCATCGCCGTCACGGCCGATCGGCCAGGCGCCCTGCGGGGCACCGGTGCGAACCAGACGATCGACCAGCGCGGGATTTACGGCGTGGATCCAGTGGTGGCCGAAGACCTCGAGGGCCTGGATGAGCGCGCCGTCAAGGACGTCGTCGCGGCCGCGCTCGCGACCGCGACCGGCGATCGCCTGGGCCCAGTCCACCTCAACGCACCCTTCTCCGAGCCGCTGGTCGGCGCCGGGGAGCACGTGGTCGGCGACGTCACCCGGCGCCCGCGAGATGGACGCCAGCGCACGGGGGTGCCTCTGAGGACCCTTGTCGATGCTCCCGCGGTGCGCGGCCTTCTCATCGCGGGCGACTTCGACGACGAGGGCGTGCTCGGCGATGCGTCGTCCCTCGCGTCGGCGATGGGATGGCCGGTGATCAGCGAGCCCTCGGGCAACCTGTCGTCGCATCCATTTGCGCTCAAGCATGGTCCCCTGCTTCTCGGTTCGCCCTGGGCCGGCGCTTTCGTGCCCGACGTGGTCGTCACCATCGGCCGGGTGGGCTTGCATCGATCCGTGTCCCGCGTGCTGCGCGATGCGCCGATCCACATCGCTGTCGACGTGCCCCCGTCCCTCGGTCGTGTCGATCCCGTGCAGTCCGCGCAGGCCATCGTCGATGCCGTGCCTGTCGGCGCTGGGCCGGTCGATCCGCAGTGGGCTGCGCATTGGCGGGCGGCCGACGACGTCGCCGATCGCGTCGTGATCAACGAGTTGGGTGTACGAGGAGCAGCCGGTGGTCCGACCGCTCTCACGGGCCCGCTTGTCGCGCGTCTCGTCGCGGAGACGGCGCATGAGGACGACCTCATCGTGATCGGGCCGTCATGGCCCGTTCGTCACATGTCGCTCTACGGCGGCGTCCTGCGCGCGACCTGCATCGCCAATCGAGGCACCTCCGGCATCGATGGCGTGTTGTCGACCGCGTGGGGTGCGGCCGTGGCCTGGGGCGATGGGCATCCCTCGGGGACGACGTACGCGCTCGTGGGGGATCTCACGGCCATCTACGACCGCAACGCGCTCATCGCTCCGGCGAGGGAGTCACTGCCGCAACTCGTCTATGTCGTCGCCGACAACGACGGCGGAGGGATCTTCTCCCAGCTCGAGCAGGGAGCAGCGGACTTCGCGGCCGACTTCGAACGCGTCTTCGGCACTGCGCACGGCGCTGATCTGTCCGCGCTCTTGGCTGCGCCGCGAGTCGAGATCGTCACCGTGGAGACGGCCGGCGCGCTGCAGGACGAGCTCGCCCGGACGGCGCCCGGCGTGCGGATCGTCATCGCGCGCTGCACACCCCGCGAGTCGGAGGCCGCCCTGGTCCGCGAGCTGCAGTCCAAGGTGGATGCAGCGCTCAGCTGAGGGGTGCGGTCATGCGGACGATCGTGTGACCGAGTTCGGGATCGGTATCGCGCGTCCAGTCGAGGTCGAGGCGCTCCAGCAAGCGGACCATCCCGGAGTTGCTGGCCAGGACAAGGGCGACTACGTCACGGAAACCCTGCCGGCGCGCCAATTCGATGAGGTGCGCGAGGAGGCGTGCGCCGAGGCCCCGGCCCTGCCAGGCATCCTCGACGATGACGGCGATCTCGGCGGTGGTCGTCTCGCCTGGCCGATCCGGGAACACATTGCCCAGCCCGACGATGTCGCCGCGCCAGTTGACAGCGACGAGGGTCGCACCACGATGGCCGCCGGCCACCCGGCGGAGTTGATCCTCGCGCCAGTCGGTGATCGGCGTGAAGTAGCGCTGGTAGCGGGTCGTCTCGGAAGAGCGCTCGTGCATCTCGGCGACCCCTTCGGCATCCTCCGGTCGCGCCAAGCGGATGACGACGCGCGTGCCGTCACGGAGATATTCGACCCAGCCGAAGCCTCCTGGCCGTCCCGGCGGTCCGGCGTAGCCTTCGCGATCCGGTTGGGCCGGCGACGTGGCCACCGCATCGACCAGACGCAGCAGGGCCGACGCTCGTGATCGCTCGACCGCGACGAAGGGCGCACCCTCGCGCCGGAGCACGACGTGGTGGTCGGGAGTCCACTGCAGGCGCATGACCTCGCTTGTCGCGTCGGCGCCCTCCGTCGCGGGCTCGACGGTCCACGAGTCGGCGAGGACGAGTTCGGCGGCCGCTCGGGGTGCTCGCTCCGGATGCTCCACGAGCTCGGTCGCGACATCGAGGATGCGGGTGACCAGGTCGTGCTCATCCTCTGGCGCCCCCGGTGCGACCAGGACGCGGTGGCCCGCCGTCGCGAGGCTGCGGGTGAGGTCGTCGCGATCGAGTTGCTCCGGAGCCGAGCACAGCAGGTCGATGAGCTGTGTCCCGTCGTCCTGGGCGTGGGTGAAGAGCGTGACGACGTCGGCACCGACGAGGGCGAGGACCCGGAGCACGCGCGCCGTCGACGCGGGAGTGGCTGGGGCCACGACGCGGATACGCCAGGGCGCGCGACCGCCCTCATACGCATGGCCGGGCGGGTCGATTGCGGCGAGTGACTCGAGTAGCCGCGAGGTGAGGCGCACCCATGCGCTCGCCTCGACCGGACGTGGCGTCAGTCCATCCAGCAGGGCCAGACCAGCGCCGACCGCCAGCAGGTGCAAGGTCGCGGCATCGTCATCGATGGTGCTGTCGACGGCGCCCTCGCCGCGCAGTTGGCGCACGACGGTGCGCGCGGCATCCCAGCGCATGGCGACGCGGGCGCGCACGACGTCCTCGAGCTCGGCATTGAAGGGCGCGAGCACCGTGGCCTGCAGTTCGATGACGTCCCAGACGGACGCGGGTGCACCGAAGGCGTCGCGTGCGGCGGTGAGGATCGTCTGAAGTGCTTCGTTCGTCGACTCACTCGCCTGCTGCTGGATGCGCTGAGATGTGGGAGGGAAGGGCAGGTCGGCCGTGACGAGGGCGAGTAGGGCAGTGCGACTGGATGCAATCGCACTCACGGTGCGGGTCGCGACGTCGGCCTCCTCGGCGACGGCCCGACGCGATGTCGCGGCGACACCGCGGTCCTCGAAGAGATCGTGCGCTGCCGCCAGTACGCGCTGTCGTCGCTCCAGACGTGCTGCGCTCTCGCCCACGGGGTCAGCCTAGGTGTGATCCGCACTCGGCGGCGTCATAGCGAGGGGGCTACGCCAGGGCCTGACGGATGGGCGCGAGCTTGGCTCGCGACTCGGCGAGTTCCGCCTCGGGGTCGGAACCGCTCACGATGCCGCATCCGGCGAAGAGCCGCAGGGATCCTGGCCTGATCTCCGCACAACGCAGCGCGATCCCGAACTCTCCATCGCCGCGACTGTCGAACCAGCCGACTGGTCCGGCGTAGCGGCCGCGATCCATGCCCTCGAGTTCGTGGATCATCGCCCAGGCGCGCTCGGTCGGCGTACCGCACACCGCCGCGGTCGGATGCAGCGACGCTGCGAGTGCGAGGACCGGTGCCCCGTCGGCGAGTCGCCCGGTCACGTCGGTCGCGAGGTGCTGCACATTGGCGAGCCGCAGCACGTGCGGTCGCTGAGGCACCCGCAGGTCGGTGCAGTGGTGGCCCAGCGCCCGGGCGACGGAGCGGACGGCGAACTCGTGCTCTTCCAGGTCCTTGCCGCTGCCGAGAAGTGCCTCGGCGAGCCCGGCATCCTCACTCTCATCCCCGCGCCTCTTAACCGTGCCGGCAAGCACCCGCGACAGCACGGTGTCTGCGGTACGGCGAACCAGGAGTTCCGGAGTGGCGCCGACCATGTCATCGACCTGGAATGTCCAGCACTCGGGGTAGGCGGACGTGAGACGCTGCAAGAGATAGCGCGGATCAAAATCGTCGCTTACCTCGGCAATGACATCGCGGGCGAGCACGACCTTGTCGACCTCGCCACGGCCAATGCGCTCGATGGCCTCGCTGACGGCTTCTTTCCATTCCTCGGACGTGCGAGTACCCCGACCCCAGTCGACACGCGTGGGTGGCTCGGGCGCCTCGGGTGACGGGAGAAGCGAATCAGCGGGGAGCAGATCATCGGGATCGTCGACGACGGTCAGCCAGGCGCGTCCGTCGCGGCGGCCGAGCACAGCACGCGGGACGACGATGCGCGAGGTGCGACCCGACGTGGGCTCGGGGTCGAAGGTGAAGGAACCGAAGGCGACCGGTCCGGTGCCGGGTAGTTGCAGCGGGTCATCGACATCGGCGGTCCGGCACCACTCGGCCCACCAGCGCTGCGTGCGGCTGAAGCGCTCGTCGCCGGTGACGTCGAGTGAGGCCGCCACGCCCCAGCCCACGAGTCCCTCGCCGTCGCGGACCCATGCCGTGCCGTGAGTGTCGGGCAGTCGGTCGAGCAGGGGGCCGGGGTCTTCCACGGGCATCGTCCGCACGCGTGGCGCAGCCGTGGTGCCAAGGACCGGGATAGCCACGCCCTGAGGGTACGGCCCCGTATGGGGCACGGCGAGTCGGCAGAGCCGCCCCTGTCGTGCCGGCACGGCGAGTCGGCAGAGCCGCCTCCATGGCCTCCCGGCATGCCGTGGCGAATCCGCGCTGGGAGGATGCCGACATGGCCCGCGCGGATCTGGACAAGCAGCCCACCGAGGTGGCGGCGATGTTCGACGAGGTGGCCGAGCGCTACGACCTCACCAATGACCTCCTGGCCCTCGGCCAGACCCGGCTCTGGCGCCGGGCGGTCGTCAACGCCGTCGGCGCACGGCCGGGGGAACGTGTCCTGGACCTCGCTGCCGGCACCGGCACCTCGAGCGCGCCCATGGCAGCCCGAGGGGCGACGGTCGTCCCCTGCGACTTCTCCCAGGGGATGCTGGCCGTGGGGCGGCGCCGCGAGCCCGATCTGCCCTTCGTCGCAGGCGACGCCCTGAGGCTTCCCTTTGCGGACGCGTCATTCGATGCCGTGACCATCTCCTTCGGTCTTCGCAACACCGCGGATCCGTCGGCCGCACTCGCTGAGATGGCGCGCGTCACCCGGCCCGGGGGTCGGCTGGTCGTGTGCGAGTTCTCCCACCCCTGGTTCGGACCCTTCCGCACCATCTACTCGCGCTACCTCATGGGTGCTCTGCCGGGCATAGCGCGCCGCGCCTCGTCCAATCCGGAGGCGTACGTCTATCTCGCGGAGTCGATCAGAGCCTGGCCGGATCAGGCGGAATTGGCCCGGATGATGACCGCGGCGGGATGGCGCGACGTCGAGTGGCTCAACCTCACCGGCGGGATCGTTGCCCTGCACCGGGGTCGGCGCTGACGCGCGAAGCGCGCGGCTAGACTGCGAGCGCACGGGGCGCTTGGCCCCGGGCGAGGACCCGGTGAGTCGGCGTCGCCGCCGCGACTCACCCGCAGGATCGTTCGGAGGAGTGTGGTGAGTTCCTACGCGCCCATCCTCGTCCTCGGACTCCTGGCCGCGGGCTTTGCGATCTTCAGTGTGACCCTCACCACGTTCACCGGCCCGAAGCGCTACAACCGGGCCAAGGTGGATGCCTACGAGTGCGGCATCGACCCCACCCCCCAGCCCATGGGCGGCGGCCGCTTCCCCGTGAAGTACTACCTCACGGCGATGATGTTCATCATTTTCGACATCGAGATCGTGTTCCTCTACCCCTGGGCCGTGGCTTTCGACCAATTGCCGCTCTTCGTATTCCTCGCGATGATGTTGTTCCTGTTCAACCTCACCGTGCCGTACGTCTATGAATGGCGTCGCGGCGGACTGGATTGGGACTAGCCATGGGCCTTGAGGAGAAGTTGCCGTCCGGTGTGCTGCTGACCACCGTGGAGAAGGTTGCCGGCTACGCACGCAAGGGGTCGCTCTGGCCCGCCACCTTCGGTCTGGCGTGCTGCGCCATCGAGATGATGGCGACCGGCGGACCGCGCTACGACCTCGCCCGCTTCGGCATGGAGGTCTTCCGCGCGTCGCCGCGCCAGGCCGATCTCATGATCGTCGCCGGTCGTGTCAGCCAGAAGATGGCTCCGGTGCTGCGCCAGATCTACGACCAGATGCCCAATCCCAAGTGGGTCCTCGCCATGGGCGTGTGCGCAAGCAGCGGTGGGATGTTCAACAACTACGCCGTGGTCCAGGGTGTCGATCACGTCGTGCCCGTCGACATGTACCTCCCGGGCTGCCCGCCGCGCCCGGAGATGCTCATCGACGCCATCCTCAAGATCCACGATCAGATCCAGGACATGAAGCTCGGTGTCAACGCGGTCCGCGAGCAGGAGCAGCTCGAGGTCGCGGCCCTCACCGCTGCCCCCACGCTCGAGATGCGAGGACTCCTGCGATGAGCGACCAGCAGTCGGTGTCACCGGCCGAGGCGGGCCTCGAGGTCGCCGCGAGCGCAACCGTGATGCCTGAGGATGTGCGCGAACTCGAGATCATCGGCGTACGCCACGGCGCCTTCTCGGCGCAGGACGGCGGGGACACGTCGGGCTTCGGTGGTCTCGTGGCTCCCATCGTCATGCCAGGGCCGACCGAGCGCCCCTACGGCGGCTGGTTCGACGCGGCCGCCGACGAGATCGAACTCGCCCTCGCTGATCAGGGCCTGCCGATGGCGACCGCGGTCGAGCGGGTCGTCGTCGATCGCGACGAGATCACCTTCGTCGTCCGACGCGAGCACCTCCTGCCCTTCGTCACGGTGCTGCGGGACGAGCCCGCCCTGCGATTCGAGATGTGCATGGGCGTCAACGGCGTGCACTACCCCGCCGATGCGGGTCGAGAACTTCACGCGGTCTATCCCTTCCTGTCGGTCACTCACAATCGTCGGATCCGCGTCGAGGTGACCTGCCCCGACTCTGATGCGAGGATCCCGTCGATCGTGTCCGTCTACCCCGCCAACGACTGGCATGAACGCGAGACCTATGACTTCTTCGGGATCGTCTTCGAGGGGCACCCGGCACTCACACGGATCGAGATGCCCGATGACTGGCCGGGGCACCCGCAGCGCAAGGACTACCCCCTTGGCGGCATCCCGGTCGAATACAAGGGCGCCGAAGTGCCGCCGCCGGACCAGCGGAGGGCCTACACCTGATGTCAACCGACCAGAGCATCGCCGACGAGGGCATCGTCTACGAGGGTGAACTTCCCGTGGAGGACCCCTACTCGCTGTCCTATGAGACCGGTCAGGGGACGGTTTACACCGTCTCCGGCGGCGACTGGGATTCGATCTCCACCCCTGACGAGGGCGAGCGCGAGCGCATCGTCGTCAACATGGGGCCGCAGCATCCGTCGACCCATGGAGTCCTACGACTGATCCTGGAACTCGAGGGAGAGACGGTCGTCGACACTCGTTGCGGGATCGGCTACCTGCACACCGGCATCGAGAAGAACATGGAGTACCGCACCTGGACCCAGGGCGTGACCTTCGTGACGCGCATGGACTATCTCTCGCCGTTCTTCAACGAGACGGCGTACTGCCTCGGGGTCGAGAAGCTGCTCGGCGTCACCGATCAGATCCCGGAGCGCGCCAGCACGATCCGCGTGCTCATGATGGAGCTCAACCGCATCTCATCCCACCTTGTCGCCCTCGCGACCGGCGGCATGGAACTCGGTGCGCTCACTGCAATGACCTTCGGCTTCCGCGAGCGCGAGCTGATCCTCGACATCTTCGAGATGGTCACGGGTCTACGCATGAACAGCGCTTTCGTCCGACCCGGGGGAGTCGCCCAGGACATCACCGACGACCAGGTCGCGCGCATCCGCGAGACGCTGCCCCTCCTGCGCAAGCGCATGAAGGACACCGCCGACCTGCTCGTGGACAACGCGATCTGGATGGGTCGCACCGTCGGCGTGGGCTACCTCGACCTCGCGGGGTGCATGGCCCTCGGCATCACGGGACCCATCCTGCGCAGCACGGGCCTGCCCCATGACCTGCGCAAGTCCCAGCCGTACTGCGGCTACGAGACCTACGAGTTCGACGTCCCGACGCAGGACACGTGCGACGCCTACGGTCGCTTCCTCATCCGCGTCGCCGAGATGCAGGAGAGCATCAAGCTCGTCGAGCAGGCGCTCGACCGCCTCCGCCCCGGGCCGGTCATGATCGAGGACAAGAAGATCGCCTGGCCCGCTCGCCTGTCGATCGGCGGCGACGGTCAGGGCAACTCTCCGGAGCACATCAAGGAGATCATGTCCCAATCGATGGAGGCACTGATCCATCACTTCAAGCTCGTCACCGAGGGCTTCACCGTCCCGACCGGACAGGTCTACTCCGCCATCGAGTCGCCCCGCGGCGAGCTCGGGGTCCACATCGTCAGCGATGGCGGCACACGCCCCTACCGCGTCCACTACCGCGATCCGTCGTTCAACAACCTGCAGGCCACAGCCGCCATGTCGAACGGCAGCATGATCTCCGACGTCATCGCCGCGGTGGCCAGCATCGACCCGGTCATGGGTGGGGTGGATCGCTGATGTCCTACGACGAGAGCGTGATGGCGCAGATGCGGGAGATCATCGCTCGATACCCCAATTCCCGATCGGCGGTCATGCCCCTGCTGCACCTCGTGCAGAGCATCGACGACGAGGTCACCCCTGAGGGGATGCAGATCATTGCCGATGAGTTGGGCCTCGCAACGGCGGAAGTCACTGCCGTTGCGACGTTCTACACGATGTACAAGCGGCGCCCCGTGGGCAAGCATCACATCGGCGTCTGCACCAATACCCTGTGCGCGCTGCTCGGAGGAGATGCGGTCTACGACGCGGTCTCCGAGCGCCTCGGCGCGGGACATGACGAGCGTGATGCCGATGGCACCTTCTGGCTCGAGCGCATCGAGTGCCAGGCCGCGTGCACCCACGCGCCCGTGATGACGGTCGATTGGGAGTTCATGGACTGCCAGACCCCGCAGAGCGCTGTCGAGGTCATCGACCGCCTCGCCCGGGGGGAAGAGGTCGTGTCGACGCGTGGTCCTGTCATCCGCGACTTCCAGGCGACCGAGCGGACCCTCGCCTTCCCCGTCGACGGACTCGCGGGCGAGGGTGGCGAGGCCGACTCGATGATGCTGGCCGGACTCACCTACGCGCGCGAGCACGGCATGAGTGCTCCGGCGGCCCCATCGGAGGGACGGTCATGACGCCGCTGACCCCGGTCATCACCGAGCACTGGGACGTCCCCGATCTCTTCACCCTCGAGGGCTACCGCCGCCACGGTGGATACCGCGCCCTCAGCACCGCGCTCGGCATGGATCCCGACGCCATCATCACGACGGTCAAGGACACGGGCTTGCGAGGCCGCGGCGGAGCCGGATTCCCGACGGGCTTGAAGTGGAGTTTCGTGCCCCAGGGAGACGGCAAGCCGCACTACCTCGTCGTCAACGCCGATGAGTCCGAGCCCGGCGCGTGCAAGGACGTCCCGATCATGATCGCCAATCCGCACGCGCTGATTGAGGGCGTCGTCATCTCGTCCTACGCCATCCGCGCCAACCACGCCTTCATCTACATCCGCGGCGAGGTCCCGCAGGCGATCCGGCGCGTGGCCACGGCGATCGCGGAGGCCGAGCGCGCGGGGCTCATCGGCGACAACATCCTCGGCTCGGGGTTCAATCTCAAGGTCGTCGTCCACTCTGGTGCGGGCGCCTACATCTGCGGTGAGGAGACTGCGCTCCTGGACTCGCTCGAGGGATTCCGGGGCCAGCCGCGCCTGAAGCCGCCGTTCCCCGCGACCCATGGGCTCTACGCCTCCCCGACCGTCGTCAACAACGTCGAGACGATCACGAACATCCCGTGGATCATCAACAACGGCGTGGAGTGGTTCCGCCAGTTCGGCACCGAGAAGTCCCCCGGCTTCAAGGTCTTCGCCGTGTCAGGCCACGTCGCCCGACCCGGGATCTACGAAGCACCGCTGGGCATCACCATGCGCGAACTCCTCGACTACGCCGGCGGAGTTGTCGGTGGCGACGGCACGGTGAAGTTCTGGATCCCTGGCGGCTCGTCGGTGCCCATGCTGACCGCTGATCACCTCGACACGCCACTGACCTACGAAGCGATGGCTGAAGCCGGCACCATGCTCGGCACGGGCACCCCGATGGTCTTCAACAACACCATCAGCGTCGTCAAGGCCGTCACACGTTGGCTCGAGTTCTACAAGCACGAGTCCTGCGGCAAGTGCACGCCGTGCCGCGAGGGCACCTACTGGATCACCGGTGTGCTGGAGCGCTTCGAGCACGGCCGTGGCACGGACGCTGACATGGACCTGCTCGTGGAGGTGTGTGGCAACATCGCAGGTCGCTCCTTCTGCGCGCTCGGCGATGCGGCTGCGACCCCCTACCCCGGTGCCCTGAAGTACTTCCGTGACGAGTTCGAGGCGGCGACTCGCACTCCCGTCGACGAGGCGTTCCCGCCTGCAGCCTCCTACATCTTCAGCGAGGTGGGCGCGCGATGACGATCGCCCCGCAGACCCCCACGGGCGTGGCCCCGGCCGACCTGGTCACCGTCACCGTGGATGGGATAGATGTGCGCGTCCCCAAGGGCATGCTCATCATCCGCGTTGCCGAACTCATGGGCATCGAGATCCCGCGATTCTGCGACCACCCGCTCCTGGATCCGGTCGCGGCCTGCCGCATGTGCCTGATCGAGATCGAGGGTCAGCCCAAGCCGCAGCCGGCCTGCGCCATCGCGGTCAGCGACGGCATGGTCGTGCGCACCCAGCGGACGTCCGAGATGGCCGACACTGCGCAGGAGGGGGTGATGGAGTTCCTCCTCCTCAACCACCCGCTCGACTGCCCGGTCTGCGACAAGGGCGGAGAGTGCCCGCTCCAGAACCAGGCGATGACGGCAGGGCGCGGCACCTCGCGCTTCGATGAGAAGAAGCGCACCTTCGACAAGCCCATCAACATGAGCGCCCAGATCCTCCTGGACCGTGAGCGCTGCGTCTCCTGCGCCCGCTGCACGCGCTTCGCCGAGCAGATCGCCGGCGACCCCATGCTGGAGCTCATGGAGCGCGGCGCCAAGCAGCAGGTGGGCATTGCCGAGGACCAGCCATTCGACTCCTATTTCTCCGGCAACACCATCCAGATCTGCCCCGTCGGCGCGCTGACGAGCTCGCTCTACCGCTTCCGAGCGCGTCCCTTCGACCTCGTGAGCACCCCAACCACGTGCGAGCACTGCGCTTCTGGATGCTCGCTGCGCACCGACGTTCGCCGGGGAGTCATTACGCGCCGTCTGGCCTGGGATGACCCCGAGGTCAATGAGGAGTGGAACTGCGACAAGGGGCGTTTCGCCTTCATCTACACCCACGAGGGCCGCATCGCCTCACCTCTCGTGCGCGAAGACGGCGAGCTGCGACCAGCGTCATGGCCCGAGGCGCTCGACATCGCAGCCCGGGGACTCGCGGCCGCACGCGGCCGCGCAGGTGTCCTCACCGGTGGCCGGCTCACCCGCGAGGACGCCTACGCATACGCGAAGTTCGCGCGCGTCGCCCTCGACACGGACGACATCGACTTCCGTGCGCGGGTCTCGAGCGATGAGGAGGCGCAGTTCCTGGCCTCGTCGGTCGCTGGAATGCCGCTGGGCCCGACGTACGCCGACCTTGATGCTGCGCCCACTGTCGTACTCGTCGGCCTCGAGCCCGAGGACGAGTCCCCCATTATCTTCCTCCGCCTGCGCCGTGCGACCCGCAACGGTGGACCGCGCGTGGTCGCCATGTCGGCCGTGCGCACGCGCGGCATGGACAAAATGAAGGCCCAGTGGTGGGCGGTCGAGCCCGGTGATGAGGCCGCAGCCCTGCGGCAAATGCTTGCGGGCGAGCAGTTCGCCGACATTCTCGAAGCGCTGCGTCGGCCCGGGTCGGTGATCCTCGTCGGTGAGCGCATGGCCGGCATTCCCGGTGCTCTCTCCGCGGTCGCCGACGTGGCCTCGCGCACAGGTGCCCGGGTTGGCTGGGTCCCGCGGCGCGCTGGAGAGCGCGGTGCCCTCGATGCGGGTGCCCTTGCCGGCCTTCTCCCAGGCGGACGCCCGATCGACGATGCCCAGGCACGCGAGCAGGTAGCCGCCGTGTGGGGAGTCAGTCCCGCAACCCTGCCTTCCAGCGGAAAGGGAGTCGACGGATTGGTCGACGCCATCCTCGGCGATGCGTCACGCGTCGAGCGTGAGGAGGCACGCCACATCGACGCGCTTGTCATCGCCGGTCTTGAGGTCGCGGACCATCCTCGCGCTGAGGATCTGCGCCGTGCCCTGGGCGATGTGCCGTTCGTGGTGGCCCTGTCGACGCACCACAGCGAGGTGACGGAGGCGGCGGACGTGGTCTTCCCCGTCGCCGTGGTCGCCGAGAAGGCTGGCTCCTTCACTGACTGGGAGGGACGGACCAAGCCCTTCTCCGCAGCAATCCACGGCGCGCAGTCGCTCGCGGATGGCCGAGTGCTCGCGATGCTCGCCGATGCGATGGATGTCACCTTCGGCAACGGTGACGTCAGCGCCCTACGGGCCGAGATGGATCGCCTTGGTCCATGGACAGGGCCGCGCGCGGCCGCGCCGCAAGCCGCACCCGGCCGCGAGTCCGCCACGGGGACGATCGGGTTGGCCACCTGGCGCCTGCTCCTCGATGCCGGCGCCCTCCAGGAGGGTGAGCCGCACCTCGCCGCCACCGCTCGCCCGACCGAAGCCCTCATGAGCGAGTCAACAGCGCGCGGGCTCGGACTGAGCGACGGTGCTGACATCACGATCCAGGCCGCGTCCGGTGCGATCACCGTGCCCCTGCGTGTCGCGGATGTCGTCGACGGCGCTGTCTGGCTCCCGATGACGTCCGAGGGCTCCCGGGTCCTGGCAGTCGGTGCCTCGCACGGCGATCGGGTGCGCGTCCTCGGAGGTGGAGCATGAGCGGGATGACCTTCAACGATCCCTGGTGGCTCGTCCTGCTCAAGGTCGTGGCGATTTTCGCCATGCTCGTGCTTCTCACCCTCTTCACGATCTGGTGGGAGCGGCGCGTCGTCGCGCGCATGCAGTCGCGCGTCGGTCCCAATCGGGTCGGTCCCTTCGGGCTGTTGCAGTCACTGATGGACGGCTTCAAGCTCGCGCTCAAGGAAGAGATCATCCCCAAGACGGCACATCGGGCTGTCTACTGGATCGCTCCGGTCATCTCCGCGACCATGGCATTCATCGCCTTCGCGGTGATCCCCTTCGGGCCGATGGTGAGCATCTTCGGCGTCGAGACGCCCCTGCAACTCACGGACTTCCCGGTCTCCGTGCTCTACGTGCTCGCCGTCGCCTCGATTGGGATCTACGGCATCGTGCTTGCCGGCTGGTCATCCGGCTCCACCTATCCGCTTCTGGGTGGCCTGCGCTCGTCGGCGCAGATGATCTCCTACGAGCTGGCGATGTCGATGTCCTTCGTTGCCGTCTTCCTCTACGCCGGGTCGATGTCCACGTCGGAGATCGTGGCCGCCCAGGAGCCCATCTGGTACGCCGTCATCCTCCTGCCGTCGTTCCTGATCTACGTCACGGCCATGGTGGGCGAGACCAACCGCGCTCCCTTCGACCTGCCGGAGGCCGAGGGCGAGCTCGTCGGCGGCTTCCACACGGAGTACTCCTCACTGAAGTTCGCGCTCTTCTTCCTCGCCGAGTACATCAACATGGTCACCGTCTCCGCGCTCGCCACCACGCTCTTCCTCGGCGGCTGGCGCGCCCCGTGGCCGATCTCCCTGTGGGAGAGCGCCAACACCGGCTGGTGGCCACTGCTCTGGTGGCTGATCAAGGTGCAGCTCTTCATCTTCGTCTTCATCTGGCTGCGCGGCACGCTCCCGCGATTGCGCTATGACCAGTTCATGCGCTTCGGATGGAAGGTCCTCATCCCCGCGTCGCTCGTATGGATCGTCATCGTGGCTGCCGCGCGAGTGGTGCGCAATGAGTTCTCCGTGACCACGCAGGAACTCCTCTTGCTCGGAGCGGGTGCTCTCATCGTGATCGTGCTGGGCTCGTGGATCCTGCAGATCCGCACGGCCCGCCAGGAGAAGCGCGAACTCGAGGAGGCCGCTGCCCAGGCCGACAAGCCCTTCGATCCCTACGCAGGCGGCTATCCGGTGCCACCCCTGCCCGGTCAACAGTTCACCTACACATCCCGCCGCGCTGCGGCGGGCGCGACGGTCTCCGGCACGGCAGTGACCGCGGCCGACGTCGCGGAGGCGACCTCCGATGAGGCACCCAAGGAGGGCGAGCATGCCTGAACTGCCCCCCGCCGTACGCGGCTTCGGGGTGACTTTCGCGACGATGTTCAAGAAGGTCGTCACCGAGGAGTACCCCGAGCAAGCGGATCGCTACCCGCCCAAGCCGCGCTTCCATGGCCGTCACCAACTCAATCGCTGGCCCGATGGACTGGAGAAGTGCATCGGGTGCGAGCTCTGCGCTTGGGCGTGCCCCGCGGACGCGATCCTCGTCGAGGCCGATAGCAACACCGACGAGGAGCGCTTCTCTCCCGGTGAGCGCTACGGCCGCGTCTACCAGATCAACTACCTGCGCTGCATCTTCTGCGGTCTGTGCATCGAGGCATGCCCGACACGCGCTCTCACCATGACCAATGTCTACGAGCTCGCTGATGACAACCGGGCGGACCTGATCTATGAGAAGCAGGATCTCCTCGCTCCGCTCCTGCCCGGCATGATCGCTCCGCCGCACCAAATGGTGCCGGGGACCACGGAGCAGGACTACTACGCCGGTAAGGTCTCGGGCTCGGTGCCGGAGCAGGAGCCGGCCGGTGACGAGCAGCTCTGGGCCGAGACCCAGGGGCGGTCCGAGCAGGAGGCGGGTGCATGACCGAGACCGGCACGAGCACCGCCGAAGCAGCGGTCTTCTGGGTCTGCGCCATCCTTGCCGTCACCGGTGGCCTCGGCCTGATCCTGTCCCGCCGTGCGGTGCACAGTGCGCTGTGGGTTGCGCTGACGATGATCAGCCTCGCGGTGCTCTACATCGCCAACGCCGCGCCCTTCCTGGGGATGGTGCAGATCATCGTCTACACGGGCGCCGTCATGATGCTCTTCCTCTTCGTGCTCATGGTCGTCGGCGTCGACTCCAGCGACTCTCTCGTCGAGACGCTTCGAGGCCAGCGCGTGGTCGGCATCCTGCTTGCTGCCGGCTTCGGAATCCTGCTCGTCCTCGCCATCGGCTCAGCACTCACAGGGGTGCCGGCGGTCGGCTTGGACGCTGCCAACGCGGAGTACGGCGGCAACGTCGAAGGCATTGCTCGCCTGCTGTTCGGCGAGTACCTCCTCGCCTTCGAGATCGTCGCGGGCCTGCTCATCACTGCCGCGCTCGGAGCCTTGGTCCTTGCCCACCGTGAGCGCTGGCAGCCGCGGCGCACCCAGCGGGAACTCTCCGAGGAGCGCGTCCGCAGCGGCGATCACGTCGGCCCGCTACCGGCACCTGGTGTCTACGCCCGGCACAACGCCGTGGACACGCCCGCACTGCTTCCTGATGGCTCGGTGGCGGAGATCTCCGTTCCGGGACCGCTCCGCGCGCGTGGCGACCTGCGTCCCGTGGATGCGGCGGCGGTCGCCGAGACGGAGGCGCTCGCGTCAGGACGTGCCGCGCTAGGGCCCGCTGACCACCCTGTCGCCGATGATCCCGGCACTTCACCGGATGAGCCGCGATGAACCCGGAGAATTACGTCGTCCTGGCCGCGGTCCTCTTCACCATCGGCACAGTCGGCGTGCTCGTCCGTCGCAACGCGATCGTGGTCTTCATGTCGATCGAGCTCATGCTTAATGCCGCCAACCTTGCCTTCGTCGCCTTCGCTCGCATGCAGGGCAACCTTGACGGGCAGGTCATCGCCTTCTTCGTGATGGTCGTGGCCGCTGCCGAGGTCGTCGTGGGCCTGGCCATCATCGTCGCGATCTACCGTTCGCGACGCTCTGCCTCCATCGATGAACCCAACCTGCTCAAGTACTGACCATCGCCCGACCGTGGGCACGACGAAGGACATGACGTGATCAAGAAGGAGGCGCCGTGATCGGGACCGGCGCTGCACGGCTGGCGGATGCGACCGATGTCGCACCCGTGATCCAGCCCTTGGCGGAGGCATCCGGGGTGTTCTCCTACCTCTGGCTCCTCCTGGCCCTGCCCCTGCTGGGCGCAACCGTCCTGCTCCTCGGTGGACGACGCACCAACCGATGGGGCCCCTACTTCGCCGTGCTCATGGTCGTGGGCGCCGCGGCGTACGCCGTGACCCTCCTTCTCGGCATGCTCGGCCGGTCGGCCGACGACCGGGCCATCGGCCAGACGCTCTTCGAGTGGGTGTTCGTCGGCGGATTCACCGCCCCGGTCGCCCTCCAGCTCGATCAGCTGTCCATTGTCTTCGTGCTGCTCATCACCATCGTGGGATCGCTGATCCACATCTATTCCCTTGGCTACATGGAGCACGACCCCGACCGACGCAAGTTCTTCGGCTACCTCAACCTCTTCGTCGCAGCGATGCTCCTGCTCGTGCTCGCCGACAACTACCTCCTGCTCTACGTCGGCTGGGAGGGTGTCGGCCTGGCGTCCTACCTGCTCATCGGCTTCTGGCAGTACAAGCCGAGCGCGGCTGCGGCGGCCAAGAAGGCCTTCGTGATGAACCGCATCGGTGACGTCGGGCTGAGCCTGGCCATCATGCTCATCTTCGTCACCTTCGGCACCGTCGTCTTCGACGAGGTCTTCGCCGTGGCGGGTGAGGCGAACGAATCCACGCTCACCTGGATCGGACTGCTCCTGCTCCTCGCGGCCGCCGGCAAGTCCGCGCAGTTCCCCCTGCAGGCCTGGCTCCTCGACGCGATGGAGGGTCCGACCCCCGTGTCGGCCCTCATCCACGCCGCCACGATGGTCACCGCCGGCGTCTACCTCATCGTGCGCAGCGGGGCGATCTACGACGGCACCATCTTCGCCCTGACCGCAGTCATGGTGATCGGCGTCATCACGATGTTCCTGGGCGCCATCATCGGCTCGGCGAAGGATGACATCAAGAAGTCGCTCGCGGGATCCACGATGAGCCAGATCGGCTACATGGTGCTCGCCGCGGGCCTGGGCCCCGTGGGCTACGTCTTCGCGATCTTCCATCTGCTCACGCACGGCGTCTTCAAGGCCAACCTCTTCCTCGGAGCAGGCTCGGTCATCCACGGGATGAATGACGAGCAGGACATGCGGCGCTACGGCGCGCTGCGCAAGGTCATGGTGGTCACGTGGCTCACCTTCATGGCCGCCTACCTCGCCATCATCGGCATCCCGCCGTTCTCCGGCTTCTGGTCCAAGGACGACATCATTCACGCCGCCTTCGAGGTCAATGTCTTCGTCGGCGTATGCGCGATCATCGCCGCTGGCATCACCGGCTTCTACATGACGCGTATGGTCATCATGACGTTCTTCGGCAAGGCTCGCTGGCCCGACGATGCGCATCCGCATGAGTCCAAGCCCGTGATGACGATCCCGCTCATCATCCTGGCGCTCGGATCGATGTTCACGGGCCTCGCGCTGCTCTTCTGGGGCGACATCATCAGCTGGCTCACTCCCGTCACGGGCCTCGAGCAGACGCCGCTGCCCTTCCCGACGATCATCCTCGAGATCGTCACCCTGGTCATTGTCCTCATCGGCGTCGCCGTCGCGATTGCGATGTACCGCAGGGATGTCCCCGTGGAGGCACCCCAGGACGTCAACATCCTCACGAAGGCGGCGCGCAACAGCATGTACGACGATGCCATCAACGACGTCCTCGTCGTCCAGCCGACCTACAGCGTTTCCCGTGCCTTCGTCGGCATCGACAACAAGGGGATCGATGGTGTGGTCAACGGCCTTGCGGCCTTCGTGGGCGGCTCGGGTGAGCGCCTGAGGCGCTGGCAGTCTGGCTTCGCGCGTTCCTACGCGTTGGCGATGGTGGGCGGCGCCGTCCTCGTCGTCGCGGTGCTCGCGGTGGTGAGGCTCCCGTGACGACGATCCCCTGGCTGACGATCCTGGGCGTTGTGCCGCTGGTCGGCGCACTCGTGCTCCTGGCCCTGCCGCGTGACAATGTACGCCTCATCAAGCAGGCGGCGCTTGTCTTCTCCCTCGCCGCCCTCGTCCTCACCGTCGTGATGGGCCTGCAGTTCGATGCGGACTCGACGGCGGCCTTCCAATTCGTCGAGAACTATCCCTGGATTCCCGCCTTCGGCATCTCCTATGCCGTGGGCGTCGACGGCATCGGCCTGGTCCTGGTGGCGCTAGCGACCACGCTCGTGCCCGTGACGATCCTCGCGGGGTGGAACGACGTCGAGGACGGGCGCAGCGTCAAGGGCTACTTCGCCCTCATCCTCGTCCTCGAGACGCTGATGATCGGAGTCTTCTCCGCGACCGACGTCTTCCTCTTCTACGTGTTCTTCGAGGTCATGCTCATCCCGGTCTACTTCCTCATCGGGCGCTACGGCGGGCCCAACAGGTCCTACGCGGCGGTGAAGTTCCTCGTCTACAGCCTCGTCGGCGGCCTGCTCATGCTGGCGGCTCTCATCGGGCTCTACGTCGTGTCCGCTCAGCAGCTGGGGCAGGGGACCTTCGACTTCGCGACCCTGGTCGGCCTCGACATCGACCCCAACACCCAGAAGATCCTCTTCCTGGGCTTCTTCATTGCCTTCGCGATCAAGGCCCCGCTGTGGCCCTTCCACACCTGGCTGCCGGACGCGGCCAAGGAGTCGACCCCCGCCACCGCCGTGCTGCTCATCGGCGTTCTCGACAAGGTCGGCACCTTCGGGATGATCCGCTACCTCCTGCCGATCTTCCCCGCCGCCTCCGAGTTCTACGCTCCTCTCGTGATCGCGATGGCGGTCATCGGCATCATCTACGGCGCACTCGTGGCACTCGGCCAGACGGACATGAAGCGACTGTTCGCCTACAGCTCGATGTCCCACTTCGGTTTCATCGCGCTGGGCATCTTCGTCTTCACCACGTGGTCGATGACGGGATCCACGATCTACATGCTCGGTCACGGACTGTCGACCGCGGCGATCTTCCTCGTGGCCGGCTTCCTCATGCAGCGCGCGGGTGGCTCGAGCGCGATCGCGACCTACGGCGGAGTCAACAAGGTCGCCCCCATCATGGCCGGCTTCCTGCTCTTCGCCACGATGTCCGCGGTGGCCCTGCCGGGCCTGGCGAGCTTCGTGGGCGAGTTCCTCGTGCTCCTGGGCACCTTCGCGAGGTACGTCGTCGTCGGTGTGATCGCAACAATCGGCATCGTCCTCGCCGCCGCCTACGCGCTCAGGCTCTACCAAAAGGTGGCCACGGGACCGCCATCACCTCATGTCGAAGGCATGCCCGACCTGAAGGGCCGCGAGGTGACCTCGCTGGCGCCCGTCGTGCTGCTCACGATCGTCCTGGGCGTCTTCCCCGCCCCGGTGCTCAACGTGGTCAACCCCGCCGTGGATCGCATCATGGACACCATCGGCATGACCGACCCCGAACCCGCCCTTGCGCCAGCAGGGGGTGAGCAGTGAATCCCGATGTGATGGTCGCGCCCGAGATCAACTATCTCGCCATCCTCCCGATGATCCTCATCGCGGCTGCTGCCGTGATCGGTGTCATCGTCGAGACCTTCCTCGGCCGCAAGGCTCGCCGTCCTGTGCAGTTGGTCCTCGTCTTCGGATCCATCGCGGCTGCTTTCGCGGCGCTGGTGTGGCAGTCCAGCACCCGTGCCCTCGAGGTCGAGGGCGCCCTTGCGATCGATGGCCCGGGCATCCTCCTCATGGGACTGATCCTCATCGTGGCTTTCGTGGCCGCGATGCTTCTCGCCGAACGGCAACTCGATCCCGCCGGAGACGCCTTCGCTCCACGGGCTTCGGCGCTGCCGGGCTCGGTCGATGAGCGAGAGCTCACCCGCCGCGGCTACCTCCAGACGGAGGTCTGGCCGCTCTTCCTCTTCGCCGTACTCGGCATGATGGTCTTCGTCACGGCCACCAATCTCCTGGTGATGTTCGTGGCGCTGGAGATCATGTCGCTGCCCCTGTACCTCCTCGCGGGCATGGCGCGACGCCGCCGATTGCTCTCGCAGGAGGCGGCCCTGAAGTACTTCATCCTGGGCGCGTTCTCCTCCGCGTTCTTCCTCTTCGGTTCCGCTCTCGTCTACGGCTTCGCCGGCAGCATCGACTTCGGCGAGATCGCTGACGTCATGGCCGCCAAGCCCGGTGAGACGGCCCTCCTCATCATCGGCCTCGCCATGATCGCGGTGGGCCTGCTCTTCAAGGTCGGCGCCGTGCCGTTCCATCAGTGGGTGCCGGACGTCTATCAGGGCTCGCCGGCTCCGGTGACCGCGTTCATGGCCGCCGCGGTCAAAATTGCTGCCTTCGGCGCCATGCTCCGCCTGTTCTACGTCGCCTTCGGCGGCCTGAGGTGGGATTGGGAGCCGCTGCTGTGGGTCATCGCGGGCCTGACCATGCTTGTCGGCTCGATCGTGGCCATCGCCCAGACCGACATCAAGCGCATGATCGCCTACTCCTCGATCGCGCAGGCGGGCTTCATCCTCATCGGCGTCTCGACGGCGACAGCTGAGGGCCTGTGGGCGTCGATCTTCTACCTCGTGGCGTATTCCTTCACGACCCTCGGCATCTTCGCCGTGATCAGCATGGTGCGCGACAGCGGTGGAGAGGCCACGCGGATCGAGCAGTGGACCGGCCTGGGGCGCACCAATCCCGTGGTGGCCACCGCCTTTGCGATTTTCATGCTCGCCCTGGCCGGCATCCCGCTGACGAGCGGCTTCATCGCAAAGTTCGTGATCTTCGAGGCCGCTCTCGCCGTGGACGCCATCGCGGTCGTGATCGTTGGCGTGATCGCAAGCGTCATCGCGGCGTTCTTCTACACGCGGATCGTCGTGGTCATGTTCTTCCGTGACCCGGGTGACAACCCCCCGACTGTCGCTGTTCCCTCCGGCTTCACGACCCTCGCCCTGTCGATCTCGGTCGCTGTGACCGTGATCCTCGGCATACTCCCGCAGCCGGTGCTCGATCTCATCGAGCGCGCTGGCGTATTCCTGCGATAGTGGTCCTATGAGCCCGAAGTCCTCTGGGTCGTTGACAGGTCTGGGGGCTCTCGACCCTGCCTTGGAGACACGCCTCAGCACGGGCATGGTGCGAGTGGAGGACCTCCTGCGTGCGTCAGTGCGCAGCGACTACCCCTTCGTCACCGAGGCGTCCCGCCACCTCGTCGACGCTGGGGGCAAGCGCTTTCGACCCCTGCTCGTGCTGCTGGCTGCCGAGTTCGGCGACCCCGATGCCCCAGGCGTGGTGCCTTCAGCCGTCGTCGTCGAGCTCACGCACCTGGCCACGCTCTATCACGATGACGTCATGGACGAGGCCGACCTGCGTCGCGGCGCTGCATCTGCCAACGCGCGCTGGGACAACACCGTCGCCATCCTCACCGGCGACTTCCTCTTCGCGAAGGCGTCCGACATCCTGGCCGACCTCGGACCGGAGGCTGTGCGCATCCAGGCGCGGACCTTCGAGCGCCTCTGCACGGGCCAGATCCGCGAGACGATCGGTCCGGAGTCTTCCGATGCCGTCGAGCATCACCTGCGGGTCCTTGCTGACAAGACCGGCTCGCTTATCGCCACCTCGGGTCGCTTCGGGGCGATGATGTCCGGCGCGGATGCCCAGGTCGTGGAGACGATGACGGTCTTCGGCGAGCAGATCGGGGTGGCGTTCCAGCTTGCCGACGACATCGTGGACATCGTCAGCGACTCCGACGAGTCGGGCAAGGTGCCCGGCACCGACCTGCGCGAGGGCGTGCCGACGCTGACCGGCCTGATCGCCCTGGCCACCGACGATGACCCGCGACTTCAGGAGCTGCTCACCCGTCCCCTCGTCGACGACGCCGACCACACAGAGGCTCTGAAACGCCTCCGTGAGCATCCGGCACTCGAGAGCGCCCGGTCCGAGGCGCGCGCCTGGGCAGACCGTGCTCGGGTGACGCTCGCAGACCTGCCCGAGGGCAGCCCCCGGGATGCGCTCACCACGCTCTGCGATTACGTCGTCACCCGCACGGGCTGACTCCGCGCCGAGGGCCTCAGCTAGTAGCCGAGTAGGCGCGCGGCGAGGTCGTCCATCACCTCGGTGGCTCCTCCGCCGATTCCGAGCACCCGCGCATCGCGGTAGTGGCGCTCGACCTCGCTCTCGCGCATGTAGCCCATGCCGCCGTGGAGCTGGACAGCTCGGTCGACGACCCAGTCGCATGCGTCGACAGCGGTCTTCTTGGCCTGCACCGCGGCGAGGATGGCTTCCCCACCGGAGGCGTAGCGCCTGGCCACATCGCGGGTGTAGACGCGGGCCACATCGATGCGCCTGGCCATCTCGACGAGGTCGTGGCGCACGACCTGGCGTGCGATCAAGGGCCGGCCGAAGGTTTCGCGCTTGCGTGCCCAGTCGACCGTGAGGTCGAGCGCGCGCTGGGCCGTGGAGTACGCCGTCGCAGCGATGCTGATGCGCTCGGACACGAAGTGCCGGGCCAGGGACGCAAACCCCGCCCCTTCGCCCAGGACGGCATCGTCTCGGACCGCCACGCCGTCGAAGGCGAGCTCAGCGGTGTCGCTGCACCACCAGCCCATCTTGGCCAGGGCGCGCGGCTCGGCGTAGCCGTCGGCGCGCGGATCGAGAACCATCAGGGAGATACCGGACGCCCCGTCCTCCGGGGTGCCGGTGCGCACGGCGGCGACGACGACGTCGGCGCGGACGCCGGAGGTGATGTACGTCTTCGCTCCCGTGACCTGCCAGCCGTCCGCGGTGCGGTGCGCGCGCGTCCGCAGGCGGGCAACGTCCGAGCCACCGTCGGGCTCGGTCACGGCAAGGCTCGCGATGGCCTCTCCGCGCAGCACGGGTGCGATGACCTGCTCGACGAGTTGCTCAGCAGAGGTGGCCTGCCCGCGATCACGTCGGCGCTGGACCTCATCCACAACGTGCGGCATCGCGATCCCGTGGCTGAACAGCCCGGCGATAACGCCTCCACTGCCTCCAGCCTCGAGCAGTGCCTCCGTCATGACCACGACATCGATCAGGCCGCCACCGGAGCCGCCGACATCCTCGGGGAAGCCGATCCCGAGGATCCCTGCCTCCGCCGCCCGCCGATGCAGATCCCGCGGGATCTCACCCTCCGCCTCCCAGGCGGGCAGGTGCGGGGCGATCTCGCGCTGGGTGAAGTCGGTGACCAGGGCCCGCAGGGCGCGACGCTCGGGGGTCGAGAAGGGGTCTGCGGCGTCATTCAGGGCCATGGCCCCAGCCTAGGAGTGAGGGCTCGACCCGCCGCCTCGCCTGCCCCCCGACGGGACGAGGCGACGAGTCGAGCTCGTTCCGCCACCCCCGCGACTGGCGGACGAGTCAGGTCTATCGCTCCTGAGGGGCCCGTTAACCGATTCGCCGTGGCTATATCCCGGCTATAGACCCGGTCTGAGGTTGGCGGGCCGGGGTTGGGAGACTGGGCGCCCTTCCACTCGAGGGGGTGACATGCCCAGACGCCGAAGCACCGATCGCGAGGTCGATGAGGCACGCCTCGGTGACATCGCTCGCCCCGAGAACTTTGCCCTCGATGGCACGCCGCTCATCTCCTACCTCTGGATGCTCAGCGATCTGCCCGATGGAGATGCGGTCGGCTTCGCCATCTGCCGCGGCCTCC
>JBEAQC010000151.1:0-3084 GCA_041164085.1 Actinomycetota bacterium | reverse complement strand
GAGACCGACGGCGCCGACTGGGACGGCCAGGCAACCGCTGCGGCACTCGCCGCTGCGATCACGGCCGACGAGACCGACTTCGATGCCGTCATCCTCGGCACCGAGTCGGCGGATGCGTCCGGCTACCAGGTGGGAGTGCGCATTGCCCACGCCCTCGGCTGGCCGATCGTCACCAACGTCAAGGGCCTGAGCGTCGAAGGCGGCGTCGCGCGCTGCGAGCGCGTGGTCGGCTCCGAGCGCGAGGTCTACGAGGTCACCCTGCCCGCCGTGATCGCGGTCAAGGACGGCGTCAACATCCCGCGCTACCCATCGGTGCCCGGTCGCATCAAGGCCCGCAAGAAGCCGCTCGACACGGTGACCCCCGAGTCGCGTCCGGCACGCATGGAGAAGGTCAAGCTCGCCCTTCCTCCGCAGGAGACCAGCACCGCCACGGTCCTCGGTTCCGGCGCCGACGCCGCGCCTAAGGTCGTGGAAGTCCTCAAGGAGATCGGAGTTCTCACATGATCCTCGTCTACGTCGATCACGATCGCGGAGTCCTCGATGAGTTCTCCCTCCAGGCCGTCGCCGCCGCACGCGGTCTCGACTCCGACGTGCAGGCCGTCATGGTGGGTGCCGACGCCGTCACGGCAGCGGCTCGTCTCGGTGAGTTCGGGGTGACAACGACGCACGTCGCCGTCGATCCGCGCATCGCCGACTACACCCCGGCAGCGTCGGGCCGCGCACTCGCGCAGATGGCGCGCCAGCACTCCCCCGCCGCTGTGCTCGCGGTCGGATCGCCCCGCGGCAACGAGGTCCTCGCACATGCCTCGGCGATCCTCGACGAGCCCTTCGCCGCGGACTGCACCGCCATAGCACTCGGGGACGGCGTATCGACGGTGACGCGCAACCGCTGGGCGGGCAATGTGCTCGAGGACGCCCGCGTGCACGCTCCGATGCTCATCGCCTCGACCGCTCTGCACGCCTTCGCCGCGGAGCCGGTGACCGGCTCCGGGCCGGCCGCGGTAGTGGAGTTCACCCCCGAACTCACCGACGCGGACCTCGCCGTGCGCGTCGTCGATCGCGTCGGCGGTGGTGGCGGCGGAGTGAGCCTCGCCGAGGCCAAGGTCGTCGTCTCGGGCGGTCGCGGAGTGGGCGAGGGCGGCTTCGGCCCGCTCGAGGAGCTCGCCGCGCTGCTCGGCGGTGCCGTCGGCTGCTCGCGCGTCGTGACCTCGGCGGGCTGGCGTCCGCACGCCGAGCAGGTCGGCCAGACCGGCACCAAGGTCGCCCCTGACCTCTACATCGCCGTCGGCATCAGCGGCGCCACCCAGCACATCGCCGGGTGCAAGAACGCCAAGACCATGATCGCCATCAACACCGACCCCGAGGCCACGATCATGTCGTTCGCCGACTACGCCGTCATCGGCGACGCCGCGACCGTCATGCCCGCCCTCGTCGAAGCCGTACGCGCAGCGAAGGGATAGCCATGCCGACCGATATCGAGATCGCCCAGGCAACGACCATGGATCCGATCGGGGAGGTAGCCGCGACCCTCGGCATCCCCGACTCGGCGCTGGAACCCTACGGTCACTACAAGGCCAAGGTCTCCAACGCCTGGCTCGACTCGCTGCCCAAGCGCGAGGGATCCAAGCTCATCCTGGTCACGGCCATCAGCCCCACCCCTGCGGGCGAGGGGAAGACCACGACGACGGTCGGCCTCGGGGACGGCCTGCGCCGCATCGGCAAGGACGCGATGATCTGCCTGCGCGAGCCCTCGCTGGGACCGGTCTTCGGCATGAAGGGCGGCGCGGCCGGCGGCGGCTACGCGCAGGTCGTGCCCATGGAGGACATCAACCTCCACTTCACGGGCGACTTCAGCGCCATCGGCCTGGCCAACAACCTCCTCGCCGCGCTCATCGACAACCACGTCCACCACGGCAATGCCCTGGGAATCGATGTCCGTCGCGTCACGTGGAAGCGCGTCATGGACATGAATGACCGGGCGCTCCGTGACATCGTCGTGGGCCTGGGCGGCCCCGCCAACGGCTATCCCCGCGAGGACGGCTTCGACATCGTCGTCGCTTCGGAGGTCATGGCGATCTTCTGCCTTGCGACATCACTGGAGGACCTCCAGGAGCGTCTCGGCAACATCATCGTGGCCTACACCCGCGACAAGGAGCCCATCCGCGCGCGCGACCTCAACGCCGACGGTGCCATGACCGTGCTGCTCAAGGACGCCTTCCAGCCCAATCTGGTGCAGACCCTCGAGCACACGCCCGCCTTCGTCCACGGCGGCCCCTTCGCCAACATCGCGCATGGCTGCAACACCGTCGTAGCCACCCAAGGCGCGATGAAGCTCGCCGACTACGTCGTGACCGAGGCCGGATTCGGCGCCGACTTGGGCGCCGAGAAGTTCATCGACATCAAGTGCCGCAAGTCCGGGCTACGCCCGTCAGCCGCCGTCATCGTGGCCACGATCCGTGCCCTGAAGTACCACGGCGGCGCCGACCTCAAGACGATCACCGACGAGGACCTCGGTGCACTCGAGAAGGGCATCGTCAACCTCAAGCGCCACATCGAGAATGTCCGCGATGTCTACGGCGTGCCGGTCATCGTGTCCATCAACAACTTCACGTCCGACACCGAGGCCGAGGTCGACCTCCTGCGTCGTCTCGTCGGCGAGGCTGGTGCGCAGGTCGTGCTCGCCACCCACTGGGCCGATGGCGGCGCCGGCACGGAGGAGCTCGCCCGCGCGGTCGTCGAGATCTGCGAGCAGCCCAGCGAGGTCACCTTCGTCTACCCGGACGAGGCCACGTTGTGGGAGAAGATCGAGGCCCTCGCCACCCGTGTGTACCGCGCCGACGAGGTCACCGCGAACTCCAAGGTACGCACGCAACTGCGCGAACTGCAGGACATGGGCTACGGCCATCTGCCGGTTTGCATCGCCAAGACGCAGTACTCGTTCTCGACCGACCCCGCCCTCCGCGGGGCACCGACGGGCCACAGCCTCGACGTGCGCGAGGTGCGCCTGTCGGCCGGCGCGGAGTTCGTCGTGGTCATCTGCGGCGACATCATGACGATGCCGGGCCTGCCCAAGGTGCCGTCCGC
>JBEAQC010000150.1:0-6737 GCA_041164085.1 Actinomycetota bacterium | reverse complement strand
CCCGTGACGACCGCGCGCGGCATCAGACCACCGCCGTAACGTCCTTGCCGAGCACGACGACACCGCCCTCGCTCACGGTGTAGAACTCCCGATCACGCTCGATGTCGACACCGATCTGGGCCCCGTCGGGGACCACGACGTTCTTGTCCAAGATGGCATGGCGGATGACCGCATTGCGGCCGATCCGCACCCCGGGCAGGATCACCGAACCCTCGATATAGGCCCCGCCCTGCACCTGCACATCGAAGGCGACGACCGACCCGCGGACATGGGCCCCGGCGATGATGGAGCCGGTGCCGACCATGGACTCATGGGCGTTGCCGCCCTCCACGAATTTCGCGGGCGGGAGCGTGAGGTGGTTGGTGAGGATGGGCCAGCGACGGTTGTAAAGATTGAAGATGGGGTGCACGGACACGAGGTCCATGTGGGCATCGTGGTATGCGTCAAGTGTGCCGACGTCACGCCAGTAGCCGCGATCACGATCCGTTGCGCCGGGGACCTCATTGAGGGCGAAGTCGTAGACACATGCCTTGCCCTGGTCAACGAGCATCGGGATGATGTTGCCGCCCATGTCATGGACAGAACCTTCGTCGGCGGCATCAGCACGCAGGACATCGATCAACTCACTCGTGGTGAAGATGTAATTGCCCATCGAGACGTAGGACTCGTCTTCGGAGCCGGGGATCCCGGGCGGATCAGCCGGCTTCTCGAGGAAGCGCCTGATGCGAA
Source organism: Actinomycetota bacterium (assembly GCA_041164085.1). GTDB lineage: Bacteria > Actinomycetota > Actinomycetes > S36-B12 > S36-B12 > Mxb001. The sequence goes on along the minus strand of JBEAQC010000150.1, from coordinate 6,008 downwards.
CGCCGTCTTCGGCCGTGTCGATCACGCCGAACTGGTGCGCGAGCGCGCGCGGCTGCCGGATGCCGGCGACCGTGACCGCGGCTCCCGTGTCGATGTGCGCCTGGACCATCTGCATCGGATCCATGCGGTACACGTGATCGGCGCCAAAAACGGCCACATAGTCGGGGCGCTCATCGTTGATGAGGTTGAGGCTTTGGAAGATCGCGTCGGCGCTGCCGGTGAACCAGCGCGGGCCCAGCCGCTGCTGGGCCGGCACAGCGGTGACGTAGTCCCCCAGCAGGGGCGAAAGTCGCCACGTGGTCGTGATGTGGCGGTCGAGCGAATGGGACTTGTACTGGGTGAGCACCGCCACCCGACGTAGCCCCGAGTTGATGAGGTTGGACAGGGCGAAGTCGATGAGCCGGTAGCTCCCACCGAAGGGGACCGCCGGTTTCGCCCGATCCGCCGTGAGGGGCATGAGGCGCTTGCCCGCACCGCCCGCGAGGACGATTCCCAGCACGTGCGGCCCTGTTTCCACGCTCGCCAGCCTAGACCTCGGGGTGCCGGGGCGCAGGCCCTACGCTGCACTCGTGAAGGTCGGCATCCTCACTCGCGAATGGCCCCCGGACATCTACGGCGGAGCCGGTGTGCACGTGCGCGAACTCGTTACGCACCTGCGCTCGCTCGTCGACGTTGAGGTCCACTGCTTTGGCGCACCTCGGCTGGACGCAGATGCCCATCCGGTGCCCCCCGATCTCACCGGCGCCAACCCTGCCCTGCAGACGCTCGGTGTCGACCTCGAGATGGTGCGTGGCACCGCCGGTGTCGACATCCTGCACTCGCACACGTGGTACGCCAACCTCGCCGGTCACATCGGGGGACTGCTGCACGGCGTACCCCATGTCATCACCGCTCACTCCCTCGAGCCCCTGCGCCCGTGGAAGGAGGAGCAACTCGGTGGCGGATACCGGGTGAGCTCCTGGGTCGAGTCAACGTCGTACGCCCATGCGCAGGCGGTCATCGCCGTGAGCGAGGGGATGCGTCGCGATGTCCTCGAGGCCTACCCGCAGGTCGATCCGGAGCGAGTGCACGTCGTGCACAACGGCATCGACACCGATGTCTACCGCCCTGACCCTGACGTCGACGCCCTGGAGCGACTGGGCGTACCCCTCGACCGCCCCTACGTCCTCTTCGTCGGACGCATCACCCGGCAGAAGGGACTGGTGCATCTGCTCGCGGCCGCACGCGACTTCGACCCCGACACGGTGCTGGTCCTCGCCGCCAGCTCGCCCGACACCCCGGAGATCGGCGCCGAGACGGCCAGGCTCGTCGAGACCCTCCGTGCCGAGCGCGGGGAGAGCTCGGTCGTGTGGATCCAGGAGCAGGCGACGTTGCCGGATGTGCGCCAACTGCTCACCCATGCGCGTGCCTTCGCCTGCCCCTCGGTCTATGAACCGCTCGGAATCGTCAATCTCGAGGCGATGGCCTGTGAGACCGCCGTCGTCGCGAGTGCCGTCGGCGGCATCCCCGAGGTCGTGCTGGACGGTGTGACCGGCCTGCTCGTCCCCTACGACGGGGATGACCCCGGCGGCTTCGAGATAGGTCTCGCCGCGGCGATCAACGCCGTCGTCGCGGATCCGGAGCGTGCGACCGAGATGGGTCGCGCCGGTCGGGCACGAGCAATCGCCGACTTCGGATGGGGCGCCATCGCCGAGCGCACCGTCGAGGTCTACGCGGAGGCTCTGCGAGCGTGACACTTCAGACTTCCGCCGCCCACGACGCGCGGCGCGCCACGATCGGCTACGCCCTCCTCCTCACCGGCACGGTGTTCTTCGCTCTCAACGGCACGGTCGTCAAGTCGATCCTGCTCAGCGGCGTGCCCGCGACAACCCTGTCGGAGACGCGTGCTTTCGGGGCCTTCGTCATCCTCTTCGCCATCGTTGCGATCACCAAGCCTCAGGCCCTGCGCATCCGCAAGGACGAGTGGAAGCTTCTTCTGGCCTACGGCGTGATCGGTGTATCGATGACGCAGTTCCTCTACTTCGTCGCCATCGAGCGCATGCCGATCGGCATCGCGCTGATCATCGAGTTCACTGCACCGATCTGGGTCGTACTCTGGGTCCGGTTCGGACGCAGACAGGCGGTCCGCGGCACCGTGTGGGTGGGCCTCTTGCTCGCCGTCATCGGCCTCGCGCTCGTCGCCCAGGTCTGGCAGGGATTCACCTTCGACGGTCTCGGCGTCGCCGCAGCCTTCGGAGCGGCATTCGCCCTCGCCCTGTTCTTCATTCTCGGTGAGCACCAACGCCGCGGGGATCACCCCCGGGACGCTCTCTCACTCACCATGTGGGGCATGGGCGGAGCCACCCTCTTCTGGCTCGTCGTACCCCCGTGGTCCTTCGAATCGTGGTCGATGTACGCCGGCGAGAGCGCGCCGCTGGCCGGCGTCGGCCCACAACTCCCGCTCTGGCTGCTCACGGCCTGGATGGTCGTGATGGGCACGGTCGTTCCCTTCGTGCTCGCCATGACCGCGCTGGGCTACGTCACCGCAGCCCAGGCATCGATCATCGGCATGACCGAGCCCCTCATCGCGTCGATCATCGCCTGGATCGTGCTCGCCGAGGTGCTCACGCCCGTGCAGCTCGCCGGGGGCGCCATCGTGCTGGCCGGCGTCTACCTCGCGGAGAGGTCGCGATGAGCACACCGCAGGAGCCCACGTCAGGCTGGATTGAACCCCTCAGTCCACTCGAGGTCGCCCCCACGTCAACGGGCAGCCAGGCGGTGGGCGTGGTGATGTACCTCATCGCGGCGTTCCTCTTCGCCCTCAACGGCAGCATCGCCAAGGCTCAGATCGAGGCAGGACTCAACGCCGTGCAGGTCACGGAGATCCGGACCCTCGGTTGCGCGCTGGTGCTACTCATCGTGCTCGCGGTGACCAAGCCGGCGTCGCTCAAGGTACGCCGATCGGAGGTGCCCTTTCTCCTCGTCTTCGGCCTCCTGGCTTATCTGCTGACCCCTTTCCTGTTCTTCCTCAGCGTCTCCCTGCTGCCCGTGGCCATCGCCGCACTGCTGGCATTCCTCGCACCCGTGCTCGTCGCACTCTGGCTGCGGTTCGTCAAGCACGAGCCTGTGGGGCGTGGCATCTGGGTCGCCCTCGCGCTTGTCATCGGCGGCCTCCTCCTGGTCTCGCAGGTGTGGTCGGGGATGACGCTGAACCCCCTCGGCGTGGTCTATGGCCTGCTCACCGCGGCCGCACTCGCGGCGTACCTGCTGCTCGGAGAGGCGGGTGCCCGGCGCCGAGACGTGATGAGCCTGGCCTTCTGGGGCTTCGCGATCGCGACCGTGACATGGAGCATCCTCGCGCCGTGGTGGACCTTCCCCTGGTCGATCCTCGGCACCACGACCTCGATGCTCGACGGAGCCATCACCGGCATCCCGGTGTGGTCCCTCGTCATCTTCATGATCGTCATCTCGGTGGTGCCCTTCGTCCTGGTGCTGATGTCACTTCAGCGAATCGGAGCGCAGAGGGGTGGCATCCTGGGGACCACCGAGCCCGTGTGGGCCGCGCTCATCGCCTTCGTGCTGCTCGGCGAAGTCATCTCGCCCACCCAGGGCCTCGGCGGACTTATCGTCCTCGCCGGCGTCATCGTGGCCGAATTGGCATCCCAGCGAGCCCTGCGCGCGGGGGCGCTCACCCGCTGACATCTGCTAGTCATTCGGCTAACCTGCCCCCGTGGACGTCACCCGCCGCGGCCTGCTCGCGGCTGGGCTCGGCGCGGGCGTAGCCCTGGGGGCGAGCGCGTGCGCCTCACCATCGACCGGGGGACGACCGATTCCCGCTCCTGCGCCCGTACGCGCCCGGGCGGGAGCGCCCAACCTCCTCATCGTCTTCAGCGACGACCATCGCGCCGATCACCTCGGCGTCACCGGTGCGGTGCCCTTCCTGCAGACTCCCGTGCTCGACTCGCTCGCCAGCGACGGCGTGCGCTTCGACAACGCCTACGTCACCACCGCGCTCTGCAGTCCGTCGCGTGCCACGCTGCTCACGGGCCAGTACGCCTCGCGACACGGCGTACAGAACAATCTCTCCGCCTGGACCCCTGGTACGCCAAGCTTCTTCGACTCGCTCGCCGCAGCCGGCTACCGATGCGCCTACATCGGCAAGTGGCACATGCCCGGAGACCTCCCCGACCTTCCCGGCGTCGAGCACTTCGTCACCTTCACGATCGAAGAGGGCCAGGGGGTCTATCGGGACTGCCCCCTCATCGTCGATGGCGTCGAGACACCAAGGCCGGGCACGTACGTCAGCACCGACCTCACCGACCTGGCCCTGACGTGGCTGGACGACGGCGATGACCGGCCCTACTGCCTCGTGGTGGCGCACAAGGCCGTCCATCACGAGTTCGAGCCGCCTGATGACCTGCTCGGGCTCTACGACGATGTCGAGATCGACCTACCCGACGAGGCCTTCACCTACCAAACACTGCTCGACCGCAACGTATGGGAGGGCACGGCCGGCCGACTGCAGACGAGTTACCGGCGCTACTGCGAGACCCTGCTCGGTCTCGATCGCGAGATCGGGCGGCTGGCCGCCCGCGATGCAGACAACACCGTCCTGATCTACACGAGCGACAACGGCTACTCCTGGGGTGAGCATGTCCTCACCGGCAAGCGCTGGGCCTATGACGACAACATCAAGGTGCCGCTCATCGTCCGATGGCCTGAGGGGGTCGTGTCTCCGGGCACGGTGATCGAAGAGCCCGTCCTCAACATCGACATTGCGCCGACTCTGCTCGACATCGCCGAAGTGCCGATTCCCGCCACCATGCAGGGGCGCAGTTTTGCGCCACTGCTACGCGGGGATGGTGTCGACTGGCGCGAGGACGTCTTCTACGAATACTTCGCCGACTTTCCCTACCAGGTGCCCCCGTCGCAGGCGGTGCGCACGGATCGGTGGCTCTACGTCGAATACGACCGGGGACTTCCACCCGAGCTCTACGACACGGTGTCGGACCCAGCGCAGCGGGCCAACCTCATCGAGGATCCGGCCCATGCCGTCACGCGCCAGGAGCTCAGCCAGCGGCTGGCCGAACTACGCCGGGAGTTCACGTGAGCGCCCAGTCCCGCGGAGGCATCGAGTCGCCCGCGAAGAGCGCCCACGGATCGGCAACCCTCCACCTGATCGCTCCCGCGCTCATCTCGGTCGCGACGTTCCTCGTCATTGACATCGCCCTGGCGAGGTTCGTCGGGCGCCCCTGGGGGCCGGCGTACCCGATGTCCATGGACGCCCTCGTGCTGCTGCGCATGGGACCGCTCTTCTTCTCCGGCGTCATCGTGTGGCCGGCCATGCGGGCACGTGGCGCGACGCGCGGTCAGGCCCTGCTCGGCATCTGGGCCACGCCGATCGCCTTCGCCATCGTCAGCGCGTGGCGTGCCGCTGACTTCTTCCCACCGCTACAGGCGATGTACTACGCCACCAACCCGATGGTGGTCGGTGCACTCGGGGCCCAACTGTCCGCGGCAGGCGCGGGTGCCCTGGTGTGGGGCATGTGGCGGACGCGGCGCTGGTCATGGTGGGCCACCGTGGCCATCGTCATCGGGACGGTGACCACGGTCGTGGCGGTGCTGTGGGATGGCGGGCAGCACCTCTTCTATCCCTGGGTGCTCGTGTACGCGCGAATCTTTGGTTAGCCGGTCGCGAGCCGCACCATCGCGGCCTGCAGATCGGCGCGCGCCGACCCGGCCGCCTCCGGGCCGAGATCGGCCGATGCCAGCAACCAGGGCTCGAGGATGAGCCATCCCGTCATGAGTGCGACCACCTGGGACGCGCGCAGCCGGGAGGTCTGATCATCGAGGCCGAGAGTGTCACGACCCAGGCCACTGAGATAGGCCACGATCGGGAACTCCGCCTGGAAGCCCTCCGGCGCGGCATCGTCGAGGACCACGCGTGCGAGCACGCGGACGTGTCGGCGTACGCGCCCATCCTCAGGGTCGATGACCGCATCCACACCGCGTTCGCGAATCGCTGCGGC
>JBEAQC010000149.1:0-9147 GCA_041164085.1 Actinomycetota bacterium | reverse complement strand
GCGACGTCGAGATTGCGCATGGACTTCGCGATCGCATAGCGACGTACATCGCGGTCATTGGATGTGAAGGCACCATCCTTGAAGAGCGGGTGCCAGAAGAGGTTGGTGGTCGCCATCGAGCAGACGATGCCCGTCTCGTCGAGTGCCTTCTTGAAGCGATCGAGTTGGGCGCGGCGCTCTGATTCCGGTGCACCGAAGGTCATCAGGTCGTCGTCGTGGAAGCTCACACCCCAGGCGCCGATGTCGGCCAGGCCCTTGACGTAGTCGACCGGGTCAATGGCCGGCCGGGTCGAGTCGCCGAAGGGATCCCGGCCTGGATGCCCGATGGTCCACATGCCGAAGGCGAAGCGGTCCTCGGGGGTGGGGGTGTAGTCGGCCACGCTGCCCCTTTGCCTCAGTTCCGAGGCCAGCCCCCGGAATTGTTGTCAGCGCGAACATATGGCCGGGAGGTGACGTGCGCAACACCGGAACGTGACCGAATCCATAACGAATCAGTCACGCCCCGGGAGTCAGGCGCCGTGGACGGTGCGCCGGGCCTGCGCATAGGCCTCGCGGACACCCGACACGGGCGCGGGCTCGCGCACGGTCTCACCGGCCAGCTCCCACGTCGGCGGTTCGGCGCTCCCCGCGAGCGCCCAGGCAGCTTGACGTGCCGCCCCGTCGGCGACGTACTCCCCGGGCGGCGGGACCACCACGGGCAGGTCGAAGACCGTCGAGGCCACCGCCTGCACCGCGGGATTGGCTGCCGCGCCACCGACGAGCAGGATGCGCGCGGGCACGACACCCTGCGCGCGCAGCGCATCGACAGCGTCGGCGAGGCCGCACAGCATTCCCTCGATCGATGCGCGTGCGAGGTTGGCAGGTGTCATGGCATCGCGCGTCAGGCCGAGGATCGATCCGGTGGCGTCGGGAAGGTTCGGCGTGCGCTCACCATCGAGATAGGGCAGCAGCACCAGGCCACCACTGCCCGCGGGTGCCTGGAGCGCGAGACCGGTGAGTCCATCGAGATCAGTCCCGAGCATGGCCGCGGTCGCGGTGATGACGCGGGCGGCGTTGAGGGTGCACACGAGTGGCAGGAAGCGTCCGGTCGCGTCGGCAAAACCGGCGACCTCTCCACTGGGATCGGCCGTCGGGGCGGAGGCAACGGCGAAGGCGGTGCCCGACGTCCCGAGCGATACGACGACGTCTCCGGGCCTCGCCCCCACGCCCAGCGCCGCGCCCATGTTGTCGCCGGTGCCGGGGCCGAGGGCGATGCCGGCCGATGTCTCGCCCACCACCTCACGGGGTGCGGCAACGCGGGGCACGTCGTACACGCGACCGAATGCCAGTTCCAGCAGGTCACGTCGGTAGTCGCCGTCCGCGGGCGACCAGTAGCCGGTGCCGGAGACATCGCCGCGATCGGTCGTCGCCTCGGCCGGGCGGCCCGCGAGACGCCAGGTGAGCCAGTCGTGCGGGAGCAGGACACGAGAGACGCGCGCCGCCAGCTCCGGCTCGTTGCGCGCGAGCCATCGCACCTTCGAGATCGTGAACGACGCGACGGGCACGCTGCCCACGGCATCCGCCCAAGCCTGCGGGCCACCCCACTCCGCGACGAGGTCGGCCGCATCCTGCGCTGATCGGGTGTCGTTCCACAGCAGGGCCGGGCGGACCACGTCGCCTGACTCATCCAGCGCGACCATGCCGTGCTGCTGAGCAGCGACCGACATCGCCTCGACACCGTCGAGCAGACCGTCGCTTGCTTGCTCGAGGGCCGACCACCAGTGCTCGGGGTGCACCTCGGTGCCGTCGGGGTGCGATGCGCGCGCCTCGCGCACGAGCGCACCGGTCTCGGCGTCGCGGACGACAACCTTGACCGACTGCGTGGAGGAATCAACCCCGGCGACGAGTGGCATGGGCAGACGCTACTCCGGGACTAGAGGCCGAATCTCGCGGATGCGAAGGCAGCCACGACATCAGGGGCACCCTCGACCTCGACGATGCAGGCGGTGCGTCCATACAGGCGCAGCAGCAGTTCCAGGGGCTCGCCCACCAGCGTGACGGACCGAGCGTCCGCCTTCGCGACGATCAGCTCGCCCGTGTCACTGCGTCGCAGCGCCACACCCACAGGACTGCTGCGCGCGAGCAGGCGTGCCGCGCGCGATAGGCGGGCCCACAGCAGATCCTGCTCCGCGGTCGGCAGGTCCCGAGGCTCCCAGTCGGCGCGTGCGCGGCGGACATCCTCGTGATGGACGACGAACTCGAAGGGGTCCGCGATCGCCTGAGCGCCGGGCAATCGGAAGGGGGACAGCAGCGGCGGCCCATCGCGCACATCACGCACGAGTTCGGGCCAGGGGCGGGCAGCCACCTTGTCCTGCACCGACGCGGCGTATCCGGCCAGGGGCCGGATGAGGATGCCGAGTGCGGCGTCGGGCCGTGCCTCACGGACCACGAGGTGCGCAGCAAGGTCCCGAGTCAGCCACCCTTCGCAGAGCGTGGGTGCGTCCGGGCCCACCTCAAGGAAGAGGTCGCACAACTCCTGGCGTTCCTGACGAGCGCATTCGGTGGCCTTCACGCCCCGATCGTGGCACACGTCGCACACGCCCTCCGTCGTACATCGAGCCTGGCAGGCTCACCATCTCCGTCTGGGTGGAGGCCTACGGCCCGAAGTTCACGTTGATCGACGCTGCCGGATATCCCACCGTGCCCCTGCGAGGCGACATGCTCTCCCCCGCACTGACCGCGTTCACTGGCGCAGGTCTCGTGCCGGCAGCGTCGACGAAGGACACACGACTCACGGTCACCATGAATGCAGCAACGGCAGGCAGCGACCCGCGACTTCTGCTGATGCACCACTTAAGTGCCCCGCCGCGTAAGGCCCAGGTCGTGACGGTCACACGCTGACATCAGCCCTTGTGGGTCGCCCGGGGCTCGAACCCGGAACCTACGGATTAAAAGTCCGCAGCTCTACCATTGAGCTAGCGACCCGGAGCGCCCCAGCGTATCTGTCGCGCACTGTAACGCCGACGAGCCGGCCGACAATGCTCACATGTAGCCGATCCTCGCTCGATTGACCGCGCGATCTGCCAGGCTCAGACCATGCGTGTGACCCGGCTGTCGACCACACCCGTCAAGGGCCTGGCCCTGCACCATCCGATTTCCATACGCGTGGATGAGACCGGCGCGGTCGGCGATCGGCTGTTCTACCTCGCCGACGAGCGTCCATCGCTCGTGTCGATCGCCAAGGGGGGCGCCCTGCTCGGCGTGCGGGCGGAGTACGACGCCGCGACCGGCCGTCTCGCGCTTCGAGAAGGCGACAACGTCCTCGCCGAGGACGAGGTGCGCCTCGGCGCTGAGGTGGACACGGACTTCTTCACCTTCCGCATCGCCCCGGGACGGGTCGTGGAGGGACCATTCAGCGAGATCCTCAGCGAGCGCGCAGGCCGCACGCTGCAGTTGGTCAAGGCGACCGACACCCTGCGCGCACATGACGTCGAGCCCCTCACCCTCCTCGGCGAGGGCTCGATCGACCGACTGAGCGAAGTAGCGGGCGCGCCCGTCGACTCACGACGCTTCCGCATGCTCATCGAGTTCGACGGTGGGCCTCCCCACGTCGAGGACACCTGGGAGGGCAGCCGCATTCAGATCGGGGACGCGACGTTGGTCGGCGGCGGTCCGGTGCAGCGGTGCGCGGGCACGACACGGCACCCCGACAGCGGCAAGGTGGACCTGAAGACGCTCGCGCTCATCGGCGAATACCGCGGACGTCAGGACTCGGTCTTCGGTCTTGGATTCAACTTCGGCGTCTATGCGCGCTGCATCGTGCCCGGCGAGATCCGCGTGGGTGACGACGTCCTCGTCGCCGACTGACCTAGGGCAGCGAGGGGATCTGCGAGCAGGCCGATTCGACGGCACCGCTGCTGAGGCCCAGGGACTGACCCGTGGGGTCCGCCGCAAGAGCCGAGCGCGCGGTGCCGAGCGCTCCCTCGAGATCGGAGATGCCCGGCACATCGGGGTAGGCGACGACGACCCCGCCCACGATCGCCACCGCCTGCTGCAGCAGCGACGCTGACTCCTCCGGGGGCGTGCCTGGCCGCACGGCCTCGCGCACGAGATCGCACGCGCCGTTGAGTTGCCGGGCGGCATCGGCGGTATCCGAGGCGGTGCCGACGACATCCTGGCCGGCCTCGATCACATCCTGACCCGCCGCAACGGCTGCCTGGCCGGCATCGAGGACACCCTGGCCGACATCGACCACCTGCACTGTCGCATTGCGGACGGAGTCGAAGCCGAAGATCGCCACGACGGCGACACCGGCGGCGATGAGGAGGACGAGGAGGCGGCGCATCACCTTCGACGGTACGTAGCGTTGCCTCGTCGGAGCAACTCGCCACGCGCTTTCCCAGAGACCTCCTACGATCGCCTCGTGGAGATCGGTAAGGGACCGTGGGACAGATCACAGATCGAGGCCTTCCTCGATCAGGCCGTGATCCCCATCCGCATCGCTAGCGCGGGCCGCACATCGCCGCTGGTGCAATCGCTGTGGTTCCTGCGCGACGACGACTCCCTGTGGTGCTGCACCCAGCGCGAGGCCGTCCTCACTCGCCGGCTGACGCGTGATCCGCAGTGTGGCTTCGAGGTCTCCGGCGACCTACCGCCCTACCGAGGTGTGCGCGGCTCGGCACGGGCCGAGATTGATCCCGAGCGTGCAGCCGACGTCCTGCCGCTACTCATCGAGCGCTACCTCGGTGATGCGCCGAGTTCGCTGGCCGACTGGCTGCTCTCGCGCCTGGACCGGGAGGTCGCGATCCGCCTTCACTCCCTGCGGGTGACGACCTTCGACTTCACTACCCGGATGACCTGACCGCCTCAGCGGGCCAGCGCGTCCACCCCGCCGCCCGAGGCGACCGCGAGGCCCATCTCTGCGAGCGCATCGGTGGCCATCGCCATGCCGTCGGCGAGGGAGGTATCGGCGCCGAGCTGCTGGCCCGCGAGGGTGCGCTTGCGAATCGACTCCATGATGACGGCGAGCTTCAACCCCGACAGCACGACGCACACGTCGAGGTGCCCGACATCGATACCGCTGCCCTCGGTGTACCGCTCGACCAGTGCCGGTCTCTCCCAGAAACCGTCGCGGTCGGTGACGAACGCCGCGAACCGAATCTGGTGACGCAACTCATCGCCCGGACGCGACCAGTAGACGAGCATCGTCGCGAGATCCATGAGTGGATCGCCCAGGGTGGCCATCTCCCAGTCGAGCACGGCGCGGATCCGAGGCTGGAGTGGATCCACGATCGCGTTGTCGAGCCGATAGTCGCCGTGGACGATCGACCAGGGCAGATCGGCGGGAAGCGATGTCACCCGCTCATCCAGCCACGTGAGCAATTGATCGATCGCGGGCAGTTCACGTGTCTTGCTCAGCTCCCACTGGCCCGCCCAGCGCTTCACCTGACGTGCGAGGAATCCGTCGGGCCGGCCGAGGTCCCCGAGTCCGACCGCCCGAGCGTCGATCGCGTGCAGGTCGGCGAGGACATCGACCAATTCGGCGGAGAGAGCGGAGGCGTCCGCCACCGTGAGGTCGGCTGCAGCCGCGTCGCTGCTGATGATTCGGCCCGCGACGTACTCCATGACGAGGAATTTCGCTCCGATGACCGCATCGTCGTCGCAATAGGCGAGTGGCTGCGGCGCTGGGAAGCCCCCACGCGTGACGCCCGTCAACACGGTGAACTCACGGCCCATGTCATGCGCCGTGGGCATGACATGGCCCAGGGGCGGGCGCCGGATGACGAGCTGTCGATCGTCCTGGGTCACCAGGTAGGTGACATTGGACAGTCCACCGGCGAGTCGGACAGCCTCGATGGGCCCATCCGCTATCAATCCCTGCGCGGCAAGCCACGGTCCGACCGCAGCAAGATCGAGCCCCTCGGGTGATGTCACGCCGTTCACCGTATCTGGCCGTGACGGCGCGCACCGAGGTTCTACGCTGCGATCATGGCCCTGCCCATTGAGGACTACACCGCCCAGGTGACCGCAGCCAGACGCATCTCCCGCTGGGTTGGGATCTTTGCAGCGATCTCGTGGAGCACCGGCTGGCTCGTGATCATCGCGTGCCTCGTGGCCTGGCTAGCCTTCGGAGCGTCGCTGATCGACAGCCTCGAGATCATCCTTGTCATCGGCGTCGCCGGAGTGATCGGCGGTGTCGGGCTCTATGCGACGAGCCGCAGCCTGGGCATCGCCGCATCTCGACTCGAAATCGACATCGCGACCAAACTCAGCGCGTCCTAGCCGCCAGAGTCACCGCGCGGTGAGAATGACCTTCCCGGTCGTGCGCCGCGCCCGCATGTCCTCATGCGCCTGGCGCGCCTGATCGAGCGCGTACGCCGTGCCGGGCAGCGGTCGGATCTCGCCTGCGTCGACGAGGCGCACCAACTCGGCGAGCGGTTGCGCGACCATGCCGATGGGGTCGACCTTCATGCAGTCGATCAGCCAGAAACCGGTGACGCTGAGGGATCCGGTCATCAACGATGACGGGGCGATGGGTGTCGCCGGCGTGCGGGATGCCATGCCATAGACGACGAGACGGCCGAATGCTCCGAGCGCTCGCAACGACGCATCCGTCGTCGCGCCGCCGACCATCTCCAAGATGATGTCGACGCGCTTGCCGCCGTTGGCCTCGCGCAGAGCCGCCGTCAGGCCGGCGGGATCGCTGTCGACGGCGACATCCGCGCCGAGGTCGAGCGCAAGCTGCCGCTTCTTCTCGCTCGAGGCCACCGCGATCACGCGCCCCGCGCCCCAGAGTTTGGCGAGCTGGATCGCGAGCGACCCGACACCCCCTGCGGCAGCGTGCACGACGACGCTCTCGCCGGGCACCATGCGTGCTGATGTGCGCAGCAATTGCCAAGCCGTGAGACCTTGAACGAGCAGGCCGAGCGCGGCGGCATCGCTCACGCCTTCGGGCACCTCGAAGGCCGCCGTCGGTGCGACAAGGGCCCGCTCGGCGTACCCGCCGGATCCGGATGCGGTGAAGCCGCAGAGACGGCGTCCGTCGGCGGTGCGCCCCACCACCTCGGCTCCCGGGATGAAGGGGAGTTCCTGCGCGGACAGGTAGGAGTTCTCGACCGCGTGCGTGTCGGCGTAGTTGACCCCCGCGGCGTCGACCTCGATCAGCTCGAGACCGGGAATGGGATCGGGGTCGGGAACCTCGACGATGTCGAGGACCTCGGGACCGCCGAACTGGGTGACCTGGATGGCGCGCATCGAGCCAGGCTAGGCCCCGATGTCAGATCGCGCACTCACCGCCGTCGCAGCACGGCTGGATGTAGTGGCATCGCGGACAGAAGTCCTTGCCGCCGCGGCGCTCGAGGTCGACGCTCTCGCAGGCGGGGCAGGGTCCCGGTGAGCCCATCACGGCACCCGACGCTAGCCGCCCGACATCGGTGAGCGACGGTGCGGCATGCAGCGGCGTGTCGCACGCGCCCACGAGAGGAGGTGGCCAAAGGCACACCGTCACGATGGTGAGGCGACCTACCAGGAACCTCCGCCGCCTCCGCCGCCCCCGCCGCCGGAGAAGCCGCCTCCCCCGGAGAAGCCGGAGCCGCCGGAGGACTGAGGGGTGGTGTACGCCGAACCGACCGTCGTCGCGCCCGTCGACATCGCGTTGCCGAGAGTGGCCGCGCTCACCGCAAACAGCCCGGCGGAGTGCAGTTGCTCCTCCGTCAGGTCAGGGAATGCGCCGGACCACGAACCCTCGAGACCGAAGAGCACGGCGTAGGGCAGGAAGGTGGCGAAGACCGCGTAGTCGGGAAGGCCTAGACGCTGCACGAGTTCGCGCCGCGACGCACCCGGATCGGTGTGGAGGAGTCGCTTGAAACCCTCGACCTCCGCTTCGAACTTCGCCGACTGCACCGTCTCCTGATCAGGCACGATCGCGGCGGCAATGAAGAGCCCCACCGTGAGACCGGTGAGTAGGGGCAGAGCTCCGGCGTACAGCAGGGCATTTTCCGTGATGAACCCTGCGATGACCGTCACGACCGACGCGATGAGGGCCACGGATGCCGCAGCGAGGACGAGTCCGCGCGCCGACGACATGCGCGGGTTGAGCCGCTGGGAGGCCAGCGCCTGCGCCTTGAGGTCATCGCGCGCGCCCTCGACCGCTGTCGCGAAGTCAGCGTCGTAGCCCTGCAGCGTCGCCTGATCACGTCCCTCGAAGATCGCACTGAGCATCCGCTGCTCCCAGGGCCTCACCGGCTCGGAGCCGGCCCCCCACCAGCCCAGCTGAAGGGAGGCTGGACGCATGAATCCACCGGGATCCGACGCCAGGGTGATCTGCCTGCGAGCCACGAGGTCGAGAAGCGTCGCCAGCACCCCGCGCCTGCCGAGTTCGCCATCGAGACCGACCTCGATCTCAGCGGGCCTCAGTCCACCGGGCGGGGAGTACTGCACGGGCGCGTAGGGGATGTCGACGCCGCGGACGCGTCGACGCGTGAGGACCGCGATGAGCGGCGGCACGACAAGGGCCAGGCCGGCGAGGATGAGGGAGATCGGCAGCACCCGACCCGGGCTCTTGGAGATAGGCGCCGCCTCGATCACGCGCACGGGGGATGAGGTGAACGCACCGCCGGGGTAGGCAATGACGCCACTGAGGCCCTCACCGGCGAAGAGGAGTTCCTGTCGGAACTGGACCACGTCACCGAGGATCCGATCGGTGCAGCCCACGGCGGCTCCGTAGTTGCCGGTGAAGCACTGTGCAGCAAGCACGTCACCGGGACCGCGGACCTCGACGTAGGCGCGGTCGATGTCAACCGACCAGCCGGTGCCGACGAAGTCCCAGTAGAGCTCGACGTCACCAGGCGAGAACCCGTAGGGGTTGGACTCGGCGAACTCCTCGGCGGTCATGGTGCGCAGGGCACCCTGCACCGTGTAGGTGATCTCGTACACGTGCGCACCGGTGATGGTCACGTCCGGGTCGCCGATCCGGACCTCGACGAAGGTGCCGTCGTCGGACACGACATACGTCGCCGCCTGCCCGTCAACGGTCACGCCCTGCACGGTCGGCGGATGCAGCCACCGCGAGCCATCCGGGAGTTCACTCCACAGAGGAAGGGTCCGGAAGATCCCGCGACGCTCATCCGCGCCGAAGTCGTAGGTGATGCGCTCGCGGACGTCGAGCGA
>JBEAQC010000148.1:0-10167 GCA_041164085.1 Actinomycetota bacterium | reverse complement strand
TCGAGCGCTATCTCACCGAGTCGCGCCACGTCGAGGTGCAGGTCTTCGGTGACACCCACGGCAATGTCGTGCACCTCGGCGAGCGCGAGTGCTCGATCCAGCGCCGCCACCAGAAGATCGTTGAGGAGTCGCCGTCGCCTGGCCTGGCCCCGCATCTCGCCGAGCCGATGTACGCCGCGGCCGTGTCACTCGCGAGCAGCATCGGCTACGTCGGGGCCGGCACCGTGGAGTTCATCGTCGCAGGAGAGGGCGATGCGCAGGAGTTCTACTTCCTCGAGATGAACACCCGCCTGCAGGTCGAGCATCCGGTCACCGAGATGGTCACCGGCCTCGACCTCGTCGAGTGGCAGATCCGTGTGGCTCGCGGAGAGCTTCTACCGCGCACGCAGGGCGAGATCGCCCCGTGCGGGCACGCCATCGAGGTGCGCCTCTACGCGGAGGACCCCTCGCGCGGCTACCTGCCCAACACCGGCACGCTGGAGTGCTTCGAGGTGCCGGGGGGCGTGAGGACCGACTCCGGCGTGGAATCCGGCTCCATCGTGTCCGCGTACTACGACCCGATGCTCGCCAAGGTCATCGCACAGGCGGCGGACCGTCCAACCGCTGCAGCGCAACTCGCGAGAGCCCTGCGTGCCAGCCGCATCCACGGCCTCGTCACCAATCGCGAGTCGCTCATCGCGATCCTGCAGTCGCCACGTTTCCTCGCGGGCGACACGACGACCGCCTTTCTCGACCACGAGGTGGGCACGCTCGCACCCGAGATCCCCGCCGACGTATTCGACCGTCACCTCACCGCTATCGCGGCGCACGGGTCGGACGACGTTGCCGGGGTGCCGCGAGGCTGGCGCAATGTGCCGAGCGTGCCCGAACTCATCGGCGTCACGCCGCTGGGCGACGACGATGGCCCCACCATCGCCTACCGCGAGTCGCGAGACGGCCTGCGCGTGAGCGTCGTACCGGCGGGTGCTGACGCGCACCTCGAAACGGGCCGTGAGATCGGATCCGCGCAGACCGCGGTGGATGGCGATCGTGTCACCGTGATCCTCAACGGCGTGCGCGTCGCGCATGAGGTGGTGGCGTACGGCGATCTTCTCTGCGTCGACGACGGTCTGTGGTCGACCCAGTGGCACGTGCGCCCGCGCTTCGCCGACCTCGATGCGGGTGCCTCCGCAGCAGGACCGTCCACCCCGGTGCCGGGCACCGTGACCGTCGTCGAAGTGGCCGCCGGCGATCGCGTCGCCGCGGGCCAGACGCTCGTGGTGCTCGAGGCGATGAAGATGGAGCATCGCATCACCGCAGATGCCGACGGCGTCGTGATGGAGGTGCTCGTGGCGCCTGGCCAGTCGGTCGACGCGCACCAGGTGGTGGCCGTGCTGGCCTCCGCGGAGGCGGACGCGTGAACAGACCCGTCATCATCGCCAACTGCAGCGGGTTCTTTGGCGACCGCCTCTCCGCGGCGCGGGAGATGGTCGAAGGCGGACCTATCGACGTCCTCAGCGGTGATTGGCTCGCCGAGCTCACCATGCTCATCCTCGCCCGCCAGCGCATGAAGCACGGCCCCGGAGCGGGGTACGCGCGCACCTTCCTCGCCCAGATGGAGCAGGTGCTTGGCACTTGCCGCGACAAGGGGATTCGCGTCGTCTCCAATGCGGGCGGTCTCGATCCCCAGGGATGCGCCGACGCGCTCGCCGAGCTGGTCGACAAGCTCGGTATCGGCCCGGTGAGCATCGGCGTCGTGACGGGCGACGACCTCATGCCGCAGATAGGTGAACTTGACGAGTCGTGGACCAATCTCGACACGCGCGAGGCTCCCGATGGCATTTCGTTCCTCACGGCGAACGCCTACCTCGGTGGCGAGGCCGTCACGGCGGCCCTCGCCGCCGGTGCCGACGTGGTGATCACCGGACGCATCACGGACGCGGCCCTTGTCGTCGGTCCAGCGGCCTGGTGGCACGGCTGGTCCTACGCCGACGCGGCAGAGGGCGATCGTGAGATGCTCGACCGACTCGCCGGCGCGGTTGTCGCTGGGCATGCGATCGAATGCGGTGCGCAGGTCACCGGAGGCAACTACTCGTTCTTCGACCGGCTGCCCGGCATGGAGCACGTCGGTTTCCCTATTGCCGAGGTGGCTGACGATGGGTCCAGCGTCATCACGAAGCATCCGGGCACAGGCGGTGCCGTCACCGTCGGCACCGTGACGGCCCAGTTGCTCTACGAGATCGGCGGACCGGCGTACGCCAATCCGGATGCCACTGCACGCTTCGACTCCATCAGCCTGACGCAGGAGGGACTCGACCGCGTCCGCATCAGCGGAGTGCGAGGTGAGACTCCCCCCGAGCGACTGAAGGTCGCGGCCAACTACCTCGGTGGCTTCCGTAACGCGATGACGCTTGTGATCACCGGACTCGATGCGGAAGCCAAGGCTGACCTTGCCCTGCGCACCATCACGGGGCTGTCGCTCGACGACGCCATCCAACCCGGCATGACCCCGGCGATGCGCGCCAGTCGATCCACCCTTGCCGTCCGCGAACTCGACGTCGACTGGTCACCCGCCACGGTTGGCGATCCCGCGACTGCGTCCGATGCCCAGTCACTCCTGCGCCTCACGGTGCGCGACATGGATCCCAAGGCTGTGGGCAAGCCCTTCACGACCGCCGTCGTCGAGTCGGCGCTCGCGTCCTACCCGGGCATGTTTCCCACGGCCCCTCCGGGCGAAGGCACGCCGTACGGCGTCTACTGGCCGACGACGGTGGAACGCCTTGCGGCTCGCCCCCATGTCACGGTCGACGGTGCTCCCGTGGAAGTGCGCCCCCATCTCCTGGTCGAGGAGCCGGTCATGTGGGACACACCTGCGCTCGGACGCGCCGATGTGCCGACGGGTGACGTCGTCCGCGTCCCGCTCGGTCGCATCGCCGGTGCGCGTAGTGGCGACAAGGGTGGTGCTGCCAACGTCGGCCTGTGGATCCCGCTGGGGGTGCCGGATCGCGACTCGGCCTATGGATGGCTCGTCGCGTACCTCACTCCCGATCGCATTCGCGAGCTGCTCCCCGAGGCGGCGCTGCTGGCCATTGATGTGCATCCACTGCCCAATCTCCATGCGGTCAACGTCCTGATCCACGGGCTGCTCGGCCGCGGCGTCGCCGAGAATGCCCGCAGCGACCCGCAGGCCAAGGGCTTGGGTGAGCACCTGCGCGCGCGCATTGTCGAGATCCCCGCGTCGCTCCTTCCCGGCCCAGATTCGGATCTTTCGTGAGCGCGGTCCCGCTGACCGACCGTGGACGTCGCACTCGCGACGCCCTGGTCGTCGCTGCTCGCGGGGTCTTCGAGGAGCGCGGCTACGACGGCACGCGGATGGGCGATATCGCCGAGGCCGCGGGCGTGAGTCACGGGACGGTCTACACGTGGTTCGCGACGAAGGACGCGGTGCTCATGGCTGTCGTCGAGTCGCTCGTCGATGGCCTCTACGCCTCGCTCAGTACGCCCGAGTCCGCGGACGCGCTCTCGCGCATCGACCTGGCCAATAGGCGCTATCTCGACGCCTACCGTGAGCATGCGCGGCTGCTTGAGGTCGTGGAGCAGGCTGCGACGACGGATGAGACCTTCCGTGGTGTGCTCGCCGGTCTGCGCGCAGCGCACGTCGAGCGCGTCGCGGCGACGATCCGACATCTGCAGGTTGACGGCGAGGCGCGCGCCGATCTCGACGCGCACGCAGCGGCGGCTGCGCTTTGCGCCATGGTCGAGGGTTTCGCCCGCCACTGGTTCGGCCGCGGCGAAAGCCATGACGAGGCGACTGCTGTCGCCACCTTGACTCAACTCTGGGCCGGTGCCCTTGATCTGAGATCGACCGACTAGGGAGTGACTGATGCAGTTCACCGAAGAGCACGAGCGGTTCCGCAAATCGCTGCGGCGACTCATCGACGAGGAGATAAACCCGTACGTCGATGAGTGGGAGGAGGCCGGGATCTTCCCCGCGCACGAGGTCTTCCCCAAGTTCGGTGAACTCGGTGCCCTCGGCCTGGAGTACGACCCGGAGTACGGCGGCGGGGGTGCCGACCACTCCTTCACCTACGTGCTCGCGCAGGAGCTCGGGCGCATGGACTGCGCGGGCGTGCCCATGGCGATCGCGGTCGAGACGTCCATGGCGACTCCTGCACTGGCACGCTACGGATCGGAGGAGCTCAAGCGGACCTACCTCGAGCCGACACTGCGCGGCGAGATGGTCTGCTCGATCGCGGTGAGCGAGCCGGACGCGGGCTCGGACGTCGCGGGCCTGCGCACTCGCGCCGTGCGCGATGGCGATGACTGGGTCATCACCGGCCGCAAGATGTGGATCACCAACGGCACGCAGGCTGACTGGCTCTGCTTGCTCGCGCGCACCGATCCGGAATCGCAGCCGGGCGATTACCACGGCATGAGCCTGATCATCGTGCCCACCGATAGTCCGGGCTTCAGCGTCGGGCGCAAGATCGAGAAGATGGGCAACCGGGCAAGCGATACAGCGGAGATCGTCCTCGACCAGGTGCGCGTACCGGTGAGCAACACGATCGGCGAGCCGGATCGCGGATTCCAGCAGCAGATGGCGCAGTTCCAGGACGAGCGCCTCGTCGGTGCCTACATCGCCGTCGCTGGCGCGCGTCGGGCTCTGGATCGCACGAAGGACTACCTCCAGCAACGAGTGGCCTTCGGCAAGCCTCTGCTGGCCAACCAGCACCTGCAGTACCGCCTTGCTGAGCTCTACGCGGACGTCGACACGCTGGACGGATTCCTGCAGCATGCCGCAGACAAGTACATGGCCGGCCAGGATGTCACGCGCGAGGCCACCGTAGCCAAGCTCAAGACCGGCAGGCTCGTGCGCGAGGTGGCCGACACCTGCGTGCAATTCCATGGGGGCATGGGCTACGCCGAGGAGATGTGGGTCGCCCGCTACTTCCGTGATGCACGGTTAGTGTCGATCGGTGGTGGAGCAGATGAGGTCATGCTTCGTGTCATCACCGTGCTCGAGGGAATGGGCAAGAAGTGACGACCGATCCTTCGGTGCTCCTGAGCGTGGGGTCTGGAGTGGCCACCATCACCCTCAACCGGGCCGAGGCGAAGAATCGTCTTGACGCGGAGTCCATGGCATTGCTGCTTGAGCATCTCCACGCAACCGCTCAGGATCCGCAGGTGCGTGTCGTCGTGCTGACCGGCAGCGGCACGACCTTCTGCTCCGGGGCCGATCTGTCGGGTGCGCTCGCCGCGACCAGCGGCGGATTCGCCTCGGGTGGCACCAGTGGTCTCGTCGAGGTGCTTACGGCGATGCTCGACCATCCCAAGCCCATCGTCGGACGCATCCAGGGTCACGTCGCGGGTGGCGGCAACGGGCTCGTCGCCGCGTGCGACATCGCCGTGGCCTCCGCGGACGCGAAGTTCGCCTTCAGTGAGGTGCGCGTGGGTGTCGCCCCGGCGATTATCTCCGTGGTGTGCCTCCAGGTGATGCATCGGCGGGACGCGCAGGAACTGCTGCTCACCGGCGAGCGAGTGAGTGCCGTGCGGGTCCGCGAAGCGGGGCTGGTGACGCAGGTCGTTGAGGCTGACGGCCTGGATGCGGCAGTGACCGGGTACGTCGATCAGTTGGCTCAGGGCGGACCTGACGCGGTGGCACGCACGAAGGAGCTGCTCCGTCGTGTCCCGGCAATGACTCGTGACGATGCCTTCGCGTGGACCGCGGAGGTCTCTGCGGGGCTCTTCACATCCGCGGAGGCGCGCGAGGGCATGACGGCCTTCATCGAGAAGCGGAAGCCGGAGTGGGCTCCCTAGCCGCGGTCGTCATCGCGGGGGGCGAGGCCCAGCGATTCGGTGCCGACAAACTCGCGTTGCGTGATGCCCAGGGGATGGGCCTGCTCGAAGCCACCATCGCGAGCCTGGGGGAGGTGGCGGGGCCGATCATCGTCGTCGGGCCCGAGCGGCCCCTCGCGAGTGATGTCATCTGGGCGCGGGAAGACCCGCCCGGCGGCGGTCCGTGCGCTGCGCTCATCGCCGGCGTCGCTCACGTGCCGGAGGGGGTCACCCACGTCGGGGTACTGGCTGGTGACGCGCCGACCGGTGGTCGAGCCATCCCCGCATTGCGCCAGGTCATCGACGATGCTGCCGCGGCCGTGGTCACGGATTCGTCCGGTCGCGAGCAGCCGATGACGGCCGTCTACGCGGTGCGCCCCTTGCGCGAGGCGCTGGCGTCATATGGCGACGGTCGGGACATGTCTGTGCGGCAGGTGCTCGGGGACCTGCGCGCGCAGACTGTCGTCACGATCATCGACCAGTGGGGAGCGTCGGCCGATATCGACGTGCCCGAGGATGCGGACAGGCTGGGCTTCTCCTAGGCGCGACCCTTGAGCATGAAGTCCCAGTACATCTTGGGCAGCGCGTGCTTCTTGACCATGTACATGTCCCAGCGCTCCTTGGTCATGTCGAGCACGGGGAACGTCGGTGTCCGCTCCATGTCGTAGTTGAACTCCGCCATGATGCACTTGCCCTTGGCTGTGATGAGTGGGCAGGAGGCGTATCCGTCGTAGGACTTCCCTGCTCCGACCCCCTTGCGTGCAGCCATGAGGTTGGCGACGAGTGTGGGTGCCTGCTTGCGCACGGCGGCCCCCGTCTTGGAGTTGGGCGTCGTCGTGCAGTCGCCGAGGCCGAAGACCCGGGGATACTTCGTGCTCTGGAGGGAGTGCTTGTCGACGGCCATGTAGCCGAAGGGGCTCTCCGGGTCGGCCAAGGGGCTGGCCTTGATCCAGTCCGGTGCGCTCTGCGGCGGGGTGATGTGCGCCATCGCGAAGGTGAGTTCCTCTTCGTCACTGCCATCCAGTTTGCTGACGACGGCCTTGTGGGCGTCGCCATCGATCGAGACAAGCTTGCTCTCGAAGTGAACCTTGATGCCGTACCTCTTCGCTGCCTTGGCGAGTCCCTCCGCAAACTCCGGGATCCCGAACATGCCGGGAGTGGGCAGGATCAGGTGGATGTCCATGTTGCCGAGCACCCCTTGACGCCGCCAGTGATCGGCAGCGAGATACGCGATCTTCTGCGGCGCACCCGCGCACTTGATCGGCCCGGGCGGCATAGTGAAAAGGGCGGTGCCGCTCGACGTGGCTTCGATATTGCGCCATGTGAGTGGCGCGAGGTCGTAGCGGTAGTTGCTTGACACAGCATTGCGACCCAGCGTCGCTTCGAGTCCGGGGATCTTGCCCCAGTCCAACTGGATGCCCGATGCGACGACGAGCCACTGGTAGCCGACTGACTCGCCGTTATCGAGCGTCACCGTCTGCGCGTCCGGGTCGACGCCCGTGGCGGACGCCTGGATCCAGGTCGCACCCTTGGGGATCACGGAGGCCTCGGGCCGAACGGTCGAGTCGATGTTGGCCTCACCTCCACCGACGAGGGTCCACAGCGGCTGGTAGTAGTGGACGCTGCTGGGCTCGATGATGGCGACGTCGGACACACCCGCATTGCGTAGGCGAGCGGCGACGGTGATGCCGGCGGTGCCACCGCCGATGACGACGACATCGTGCTGAGTCATGGGTTCCTCCCGGTGTCGATGAGCCGAAGGCTAGGCCGATGCGCTCCCTTCGGTGTGGATTCCAGAGAAATGGGAGGGATCCGGCAGACTCCCTATCGCGTCGGAAGTGGGCCATGTAGGGCGAGCCGAAGGGATAGCCGTGACCGTCGAGGAGTTGGTCGACGCGCATGCCGCCGATGTACGCCGCTACCTCTATCGGCGCCTCGTCGGAGCGGCGGATCCCGCGTCCACAGCCGATGACCTCACCGCCGACGTGCTCGTCATCGCCTGGCGACGGAGGAGCGACATGCCCTCGGGCGCAGAACTCGCCTGGCTCTACGCGGTGGCACGAAGGGTGCTCGCCAACTACCGCCGCCGCCCCCAGCAGGTGCTGGTCGCCGACCTCGGCGCTCTCGATGCCATCGATGATGCCGACCCCGCCGAGATCGTCACCGACAACGCCCTGCTGGCCGAGGCATGGCGCACGCTGGCTCCCCGCGACCGTGAGGTGCTGCGCCTCGTGGCCTGGGAGGGCCTGAGTGGCGCCGGCCTGGCCACCGCCCTGGGCATCAGCGAAGGAGGCGCAGCAGCGGCCCTCTCGCGTGCTCGGTCCAGATTCGATCAATCACTGTCATCGGTGCAAGGAACGCCTACCCCGTGACATAGACATGTGTGGAGGGAGGCCACCGTGGCTGACGACACACATGATCCGATGTCCGACCTGCGGGGCGCTGACCCGGCCCAGGGAGCACCCGAGCCGGACATCGCCGCTATCCGAGCCCGTGCGGCGGAGCAGGCGGCCGTCGTGCCCATCCGTGGTCGGCGTACCGCGGTCGCGGTGGGCGCTATCGCTGCCGGCGTCGCTGTGCTCGCGGGAGTCGGCCTCGCCGGGGCCGCGGTGGGCCGCCTGACCGCGCCGGCACCCGAGGTGGTCGCCGCCCCCGTTGCCGACGATGCGTTGCCGGTCGTGGGAGATGCCTCACCCCCTATCCCGGTCGTGGCTGGTCAGCCCAATGCCGGTCCCGCTGCGTCCGGTGCCGAGATGGGCGCGATGGCATCAGCAGACAAGGCGATGGCCATCTATCCCGGCTACGGCGCGGCCATCGTCGCGGGCCCTGACCTGGTGGACGAGCCCGGCACGGCGGCGGGATATCGCCTAGATAGTGCGACTGTCGATCTGCAGGCGCTCGCCCGTCAATTGGGCACCGCGTTCGGCATCGACGAGCAGCCGGTGAAGCAGGACTACGGCTGGGCCGTCGGCAGCACCGACGGCAGCGGACCTTCCATCTGGGTCGGCGATGACGCCACCGTGTCATGGTCGTTCGCCGATCCCAATCAGGACCCATGGTCGTGCGGAGTGACACCTGAGCCGGCTCCCGCCGACGCAGCTCAGACGTCGCCCGCGGGTGACCGTGAGGCGTGCGTTCCCGAGGTAGCGCCCATCGGTCAGCGCGAGGCACTGCGCGAGGCCCGCAAGATTCTCGGGACCCTCGGAGTCGCGGAGCAATCGGTTGACGGTGTCGACATCGAGTGGGAGACGGGGGGCGACGACTACACGACGTGGGCCACCGCCTGGCAGCGTGTCGACGGCCAGCGGACCCAACTGTCCTGGAGCTTCACCTTCACGGGCGAGCAGGTTGCCTGGGCCAATGGCTTCGCGGCCGGTCTGGAGCAGGTGCCGTCCTACCCGATCGTCGGTGCGCGCACGGCGGTCACGCGATCGAGCGAACCGAAGTTCTCAGCGTTCGGGCCCACGCCACTTGACTACGGAGTCGTCATGCCGATGGCGGAGGCGCGTGACGAGGCGTCCGCGTCGACCTCGGGCACCGAGCAGGCCCCGGTCGGCGATCCGCGCCGCGTACAGGTCTGGTGGGATCCGATGGTGGCCGTGAGCGCGGAGCGTGCACTTGCCCAGTACTGGCAGCCCGACGGCACGCTGCTCATCCTGCCGGCGTACCGCGTCACGACCGCCGACGATCGTGGCACCTGGGCGATCATTGCCGTGGCGGAGACCGCCATCGACTTCGTCGCGCCGACCGAGTGAGGCGGCCCGGTAGGGTGATGCGGTCGGGTGCGCGCACCCGGCAAGGAGGGATGGCCGAGCGGCCGAAGGCGACGGTCTTGAAAACCGTTGAGGCGTAACCCGTCTCCGTGGGTTCAAATCCCACTCCCTCCGCCAGTTAGCGGGGATTGATCGAGCGGTAGACCAGTGCCCAGGCGCAGGTGAACCACGATGACACCAGCCCGAGCGCCAGCCAGGCGATGATCGCGCCGGGTGCCCCGGTGACGAAGAAGCCGTCGAGCGCTGCCAGGAACCACAGCGCGAAGCACAAGACGCCCATGATCAGCACGGTGATGAACCAGCGACCCCAGCGTGCACCGATGGTCCGGACGTTGACGGCCACCGGGTTGCGCCTGCCATCGATGACAGCGAGGAGCAGGTACGGCGTCAGGGCGAGGATGATGAAGCCCGGAAGGACGTAGAGCGCGAATCCAAGTGTGGCCACGAGCGCAAGTGCGATGCCCCAGCCGAGGAGCGGCAGCAAGCGGGCCCGAACAGTCGTGAGCGCCGTAGCCGCAGACACCGCACCCTCGACCGCCTGCAGCATGGCCGCGGCGACGAGGCCGAACGACCCGATGAG
>JBEAQC010000147.1:0-5182 GCA_041164085.1 Actinomycetota bacterium | reverse complement strand
GGTGGCTCTGGTCCATCGGGAATTCCCGGCGTACCCGACAACCAAGGGCACTATTCACCTCCCCCGAGACAGCGCCGCCCCGCTATCCCTGCTGCGCTTCGTCGTCCGCAGCCGCATCGACGAGATCAATGACGCGTATCCGAAGTCCTCGGGCGTGGTCAAGGCGTTCTACGACAACGGCATCCTCAAGCACCGTGGCCGCATGAAGGGCAAGCAGATGAGCGGCGCCTGGGAGTTCTTCCGCAAGGACGGGTCCCTCATGCGCTCGGGCCGCTTCGCTGAGGGCAAGCAGGCCGGGCAGTGGACGACCTACGACCGCCAGGGAAAGCCGCACAAGGTGACCGATTTCGGCTGAGCCGGCGGCGAATCCACGAGGAAATCCGGGCGAATTCCCGGGGCGGGGGTGCGCCGCGGCGTCCGGCCCGACACACTTGAGCCCGTGATCGCCATCAGCGTGCTCAGCCTCAAGGGCGGGGTCGGCAAGACCTCCGTCGCTCTCGGCCTCGCCGGGGCAGCCGCCAAGCGCGGACTCCAGGTCCTCCTCATCGACCTCGACCCCCAGGGCAACGCCACCTCGATCCTGCAGGCGCGCCATCCGCGGAACAACGCCGCCACAGTCCTCGCGGCGCCCAGCGCCGAGGCCCTCAGCGCCGCGGCCACCAAGACCGGCTGGTCCTTCAAGGAGGGCCGGGTCGACGTGGTCGGCAGCGACGAGGAACTGATCCGATTCGATGCCTGGACGGGCAAGCGCAGCTTCGCCCCGAAGCTGGCTCGTGCGATGAAGCGGCTCGAGGGGTACGACGTCGTGATCATCGACTGCCCGCCATCGCTGGGAGCGCTCACCCGCGAGGCGCTCGCCGCCTCCAACCTCGCCGTCGTCGTGACGACGCCGTCGTACTTCGGCGCCCAGGGCGCTGAGCGTGCGATCAGCGAGATCAATGAGATCCGCGCCACGGTCAACCCCGGACTGCGCTTCGCCGGCATCGTGGTCAATCGGCTCCGGGAGAAGACCGAGGAGCACCGCTACCGCAAGCGCGAGCTCGTCGCGATCCACGGGCCCGGCGCTCTGCTCAAGCCGGCCATCCCCGAGCGCGTCGCGCTGCAGCAGGCGGAGAGCACCGGCGAGCCCATCTCCGCGGTCAAGTCCGCGGGTGCACGCGACGTCGCGAAGGTTTTCGACAAGCAGATGTCCCGCCTGCTCAAGATGGCCAAGGACGACCAGGCCTCGTCCTAGCCCGCGATCGCGGCGACGGACGAGTCAACCCCGGAGCACGGCGGTGCCGCCACGTCAACAGGGCGCAAGGGCGGCGGACGAGTCGACCTATAAGCCGGGTTCTGTCCTCGCTCGCGCGAGGGGCGATCATCCATCTGGGACCACCGTTGCCGGTGGCCTCGTGCGACCTACCAGCAGGATTGGTGAGCGGGCCGCTCTCCTGCTTGGACCCCTGAGGATCCACTTGGTCTAGCTCCAGGTGGGGTTTACCGAGCCACCGCAGTCACCTGCGGTGCTGGTGGTCTCTTACACCACCGTTTCACCCTTACCCCGATTGCTCGAGGCGGTTTGCTTTCTGTGGCACTGTCCCGCGGGTCGCCCCGGGTGGGTGTTGCCCACCACCTTGCCCTGTGGAGCCCGGACTTTCCTCGACGGCTTGCACCGCCGCGATCGCCCGGTCGGCTCGTCCGCCGTGGCTCCAGGGTACCCGGCTCACACGCCGTCGACCGAATGGCAGTCGGATGGTCGACGGGGCAAGGCCCCAGCAACCGAATGCTCGACGGCGATAGTCGAGTAGCCCGCTAGCGTGGCGGGGTGCTCATCCTGCTGCCCCCGAGCGAGGGCAAGGCCGCGCCCGCCAAGGGCCGGCGCCTGGCCATGTCGACGCTGTCCTTCCCCGAGTTGGCCGACACCCGCTCCCGCGTCGCGGACGCCCTTGTGCGGCTATCGACCGGCCCGGCGGCGAAGGCCCGCAGCACGCTCGGGATCTCCGCGCGGCAGGATGCCGAACTCGAGCGCAATCGTGCGCTCCTCAGCGCACCGACCGCGCCGGCCGGGGAGATCTACACCGGCGTGCTGTACGACGCCCTGGATCTCGCCGGTCTCGACGCACGCGCACGGCGCCGCGCCGCGGGCGACATCGCGATCGCTTCCGCGCTCTTCGGACTGCTGCGCGTGACCGATCGCATCCCGGCGTACCGCCTCTCGGGCGACACGACCCTGCCCGGAGTCGGTCGCCTAGCGAGCACCTGGCGTGAGCCTGTGGCGGACGCCATCAGCGCGGCCGCGGGCAACGGCGTCGTGCTGGACCTGCGGTCCGCCGCGTACGTCGCGCTCGGGCCGGTGCCCGAGCATCTCGCCGAGCGCACCGCGATTGCGCGCGTCTTCCAGCAGAAGGGGGCTAAGCGCTCCATCGTCAGCCACCACAACAAGGCGACCAAGGGTCGACTTGTGCGCAGCCTGCTCGCCGAGCCGAAGCCTCGGACGGTCGATGATCTCGCGGGCGCCCTGGGCGCCGCGGGCTATCGCGTCGAAGTCGCGCCCCCAGCCACTGATGGCAGGCCCTGGACCATCGACGTGGTGGTCGACGAACTGTGAACTACACCCCGAATCCGGGCTCGACTCCCCGGAGGTGGGCGCTCTCCGCGAAGCCGAAGAGCGAGGAGTTGCCGTCGGGGAACCACGCGATCGTCGTGAGCGAGCACGGGGCGAGCTCCATGCGGTAGAGGCTCGACAGCGGAGCGTCGACACAGATTCCGGTCATGAGTTTGATCGGCGTGACATGGGAGATCACGGCCACCCGCTGCCCGCCATGCCGGGTGAGGATGTCACGCCGCGCCCGATCGACACGGTCACGGCATTCGGCGAATGACTCTCCCCCGGGCGGCGCGACATCCGTCGAGGCGAGCCACGCGCCCAACTCCACCGGCCAACGGTCGTTGACCTCGGCAAAGGTGTGACCGTCCCACTCGCCGAAGGCGCACTCCACGATTCCGGGCTCGATGCCGATGGGCGCACCCGTCGCCTGCGCCACGCGCTCAGCCGTTTGGCGTGTGCGTAACAGCGGCGAGGCGACGATGGCGTCGACTCCTCCGCGCGCGGCGATCTCGCGTGCCAGCGCTTCGGCCTGCTGCTCCCCGAGCGGCGCGAGCGGGGCGTCGTAACCGCCGGCGCCCGAGAATCGCTTCTCCAGGCTCAGGGCCGTCGCGCCGTGACGCCCGAGAAGGGTGGTCGTCGGAGTGCCGAGATCCGTCGCCCAGCCGACCATCTTGTGCGGTCTCGCGGCCGCGCGCTCCTCCTCCGCGCGATCCTCGAGCGCATCGCCGACGACATCCTCGGCGTCAGGCAGTCCCGAGCCGATGCGTCGGTCGATGCGGACCGTCTCCCCGCGTGACTGAGCATCGAGGGCCTCGTTCACCAGGCGATCAGCGGCAGTGTTCTGCGCGCGCGGGACCCAGGTGTAAGAGACGTCGGCACGCAGGTTACGCACGGCGATGGCAAGCTCACGAAGGGCTGCGTTCTTGATCGCCCAGCGCCCGCTCATCTGCTCGACGATCAGCTTGGAGTCCAGGCGAGCCTCGATGCGGGCGTCAGGAGCGATGGCGATGGCATGCTGGAGGCCCGCAAGGACCCCGCGGTACTCCGCGACATTGTTGGTCGCCTCGCCGATCGTCTCGGCGACCTCGACGAGCACGCGCCCGGTCTCCCCATCGCGGACAACGGCGCCGTAGGCCGCCGGTCCGGGATTGCCGCGCGACCCGCCGTCTGCCTCGACGATGAGCAGTCGGCTCACAGGCCGGATTCCGGTGTCCGGACGAGGATGCGCCGGCATTCCTCGCAGCGGATCACCTCGGCCTCCGGCGCTTCGCGGATGCGACCGAGATCGACGGGGGTGAGCTCGATCCGGCAGCCCTCGCATCGGCCACGGTGCAGGGCGGCAGCGCCGATCCCGCCATTGTCCGCGCGCAACTTGTCGTAGAGCGCCAGCAGATCGGCGGGCAGGCCATCCGCCGCCGAAGACCGGGCGTGAGTGGCGATGCGCTCGTCGTCGGCGAGGTCGGCCAGGGCGTTGTCGAGGGCGCTGCGGGCGGTCTCCAACTCTCCGGCGAGGGCCTCGCGACGCGACAGCAGGTCGGCGTGGGATTTCTGAGCGGCATCGAGACGCTCCATCACCTCAAGCTCCACGTCCTCGAGCTCGGACTGCCGACGGGCCAGCGACTCGAGCTCATGCTGGAGGTTGGACAACTGCTTGGCATCGTTGATCGTCTCGAGCAACTCTCGATCCTTGGCCGCGCGCTGACGCACGAGATCCACGTCGGCGTCCGCCTTGCGCTGCTCGGCCTCGAGATCGCTCACCTCGACGGCGGCCCGGGTGATGTCATCGTCGAGGGTCCGGGCAGACGCTTCGAGTTCGCTGACGCGTGCCGCCTCCGCGAGGGTGGCTCGGCGGTGGCGGGCCCGGTCGATCTCCAGGTCGTGGCGCTGGACTTCGAGCAGGGTCAACTGGTCCTTCGGATCGGCGTTCAGGGCTCACTCCTCAGTGTCATCGACCACGGATCCGTGGGCTGCGCGGACACGACGCTGACCACCGTAGTCCCCTCTCGGGCGAGGTCGGAGTCGAGGAGTTGGGCAGCCTGCTCCAACCACGGCCACTCGCTGGCCCAGTGGGCGACATCGATGATCGCGCAACCGCCTTCCTCGAGGTGCTCCAGCGCCCGGTGGTGCTTGAGGTCAGCCGTCACGAGGACGTCGGCGCCCATGTCGGTGGCGATCGCTAGGAGCGAGTCACCCGAGCCTCCGCACACCGCCACGCGATGCACTCGGCCGCCCGGATCCCCCGCGACGCGCACACCATGCCGCGTCGGGGGCAGGGCTTCGGCGACGCGAGCGGCGAAGTCGGCCAGGGTCGTGGGCTCCTCGAGCTCCCCGATCCTGCCGAGACCGGTCGCGATGCCCTCCGGGTCCTCGGGCTGGCCCGGCGAGTCGGCCAAGCCGCCCCTGTCGGGCTGGCCCGGCGGGTCGGCCAAGCCGTCCCTGACGGGCTCTGCCGGGACGACCGGTCGGGTGCGTGTCAGCCCGACCGTGGCAGCGAGGGCATCGGAAACGCCGGGATCGGCGACGTCAGCATTCGTGTGGGCGCAGTAGAGCGCGATACCGGCGCTGATGAGTCGGTGCACGACGCGCCCCTTC
>JBEAQC010000146.1:0-7514 GCA_041164085.1 Actinomycetota bacterium | reverse complement strand
TTGCCCCGCTCGCGAACGAAGACCATGGCCTGCTCGGCGGTGAGCACACCTGCGGCTGCGGCAGCGGTGATCTCACCGACGCTATGCCCGGCTCCGACGGCAACGCGCGAGAACGCCTCGGCGGGATGCGGGAAGAGCGCCAGGAGGGTCACCAGGCCGGCACCCACGAGCAGGGGCTGGGCGACGGCGGTGTCGCGAATCGTGTCAGCGTCGGAGCGGGTGCCGTGCTCGATGAGGTCGACGCCGCTCACCACGGAGAGCCAGTCCAGCCGGGCCTGTGCGCCGGGCACGTCGAGCCAGGGGGTGAGGAAGCCAGGAGTCTGGGCTCCTTGTCCGGGGGCGACAACGACCAGCACGGGCGTCACTCTCTCGCGGCGTCGGGGGCTTTTAGTCTGCGGAGACTGCCAATGTCACACCGCGGACTTTGTAGGAACCCTACAACCGAGCCAGGATCAGGCCGAGGCGCAGGGCAAGGGCATCGCGCGGGTCTCCGGGCGACCGCCCAGTCAAGGTCTCGATGCGCCGCAGGCGATAGCGGACGGTGTTGGGGTGCACGAAGAGTTCGCGGGCCGTGGCCTCCAGGCTCGTGCGCTGCTCGATGTGCACCTCGAGCGTGCGCCGCAGGTCGGCGTCGTCGAGCACCTGCGCGAGGTCCGCGACGAGTTGCTCTCGCGCGCGTTGCTCCCCGGCGAGAGCGCGCTCGGGGAGCAGCTCGTCGGCGGCGACCGGGCGGGGAGCGTCGGGCCAGCCGCGAGCCACCGCGTAGGCGCCCATCGCGGTCGCGCATGCCACGGGGATACCCGTCGCATCCGGCTCTCGCGGAGAGATGACGACCGGGCCTGGGCCGAAGTGCGGGGTGAGTAGGCGTGCGATGCGCTCATCGTCGTGCGCCGATGCGGCGAGCACGACGAGTGCATCGCCATGCAGTGCGGTGAGCAGCGCGATGCCGTGGTGCTCGGCCGCGAGTCTCATCACGTGCAGGCCTCCTGCGGCGTCGGCATCCGGCGGCGGTCCGACGAGGATCGCGGCCCCGCCACCGGGCCAGCCGAGTGCCCCGGCGCGCGCGAGGATGGAGTGGTCGGCGTCGTCGCGGAGCAGTCCCTCCATGACCATGGCCTCGAGCCGCGCATCCCAGGCTCCTCGGGCCTCGGCCGCTCGCGCGTAGATCTCGGCAGCAGCGAAGGCGATCTCGCGCGAATAGCTGAGCACGGCGTCGCGCACGCCGTCGGCGGCATCGGCTCCGGCAATGTCGGGCAGGGCCTCCTCGAGGAGGTCGACGGTGCAGCGGACCATCTCTACGGTCTGCTCCAGGGTGATCGCGCCGGCGAGCTCGCGAGGTGCACTGCTGAAGACATCGAGCGCACTCTCACGTCCGCGGTCGGGATCTCGGTACCACGCGATGACACCGGCGATGCCGGCCTGGGCAATGAGACCGACCCACGAACGCTCGTCGGCGGGGAGCTCGCGGAACCACTCGAGTCGATCGTCCAGATGCGCTGTGACCGAGGTGGCCAAGGTGCCGGAGGCGCGTTCGAGTCGTCGAGCGGTGGCCGATCGCGACGGGGTCGTCACTAGCCCAATCCGGTGGAGCTCAAGCCGGTGAGGTCTCCGATGATGCGGCCGATGACGAAGGTGACCGCCGCTGCCAAGGCACCGACGGTGAATTGTCTCAGCGCGCCCTTGACCACGCCACGGCCGGAGAACCTGCCGACGAGGCCGCCGACGACCAACATCGCCGCGACCGAGAGCACGATGGCGACGATGAGCGGGACCGAGGCGGCGCCGAAGGCACTCGGCCAGATGACGGCCAGGAGATAGGGCAGGACGACGACGAAGGCGCCGATCGCGAAGGCGATGAAACTGGAGAACGCGACCTTGTAGGGATTGCCTAGTTCGTCGGGGTTGAGGCCGAGTTCCTCGCGCGCGAGGGTGTCGAGCGCCGCCTTGGGGTCAGCGAAGATCTTGTCGGCCGCCGCCTTGGCTGTCGCGCGATCCATCCCCTTGGCGCGGTAGATGAGCTCGAGTTCCTTGCGCTCTTCCTCGGGCTTTTCCTCCAGTTCTCGCGCTTCCATCTCGATCTCGCGCTCGAAGAGGTCCCGCTGGCTGGCGACGCTCACGTATTCACCTGCCGCCATGGAGAAGGCACCGGCAAGGAGACCGGCGACGCCGGCGAAGAGGACCACGCCGTTGTCGGTGCCCGTACCGGCAAAGCCCATCACGAGGGCGGTGTTGGAGACCAGGCCGTCGCTGATGCCGAAGATCGCGGCTCGGACCGTGCCCGACGTGTCGACGCGGTGCCAGTGCTCGCCGAAGTCAACGCTGCCATCCGCGCTGATGACGCCTCGGTCGATAGCGGCGGTTGCCGGTGCGTGCTCCCGCAGGCGACGGAAGGTCTCGGCGTGCTCGCGCTCGTCGGCCGACATGCTCTCGGGTGCTTCGGGCTCGTCGTCGTACATCCCCGCGTCGGCACCCTCCGCCTCCTCGAGATGGGCGAGTACGTCGTCCATTCCCGCAGCTCGAGCGCGCGCCACCATCGCGGCATCCTCCGGATCCAAGGCGGCGGGTGCGGGCGGGATAGCGACGCCGTACTCCTCGAGTTTCGCGACCCAGTGGGCAGCGTGCTCGTCCTCGATGTCGGCGAGCTCCAGGAGGGCTTCTCGGCGCTCGCCGTCGCTCACCTCGGCGAGGGACCGATAGAGCATTGACGCCTTGCGCTCGGCTTCGAGGTAGCGCAGGAAGCGACGCGGATCGTTCGAGGTCATCCCGATCCCTCCGTGTTGCCCGCGTCGGCCGCGGAAGGATCGGTGAGGCGGTAGCGATCGATCGCCTTGGCGAGATCGGCGCGATCGACCAGCCCCT
The DNA here is from genome assembly GCA_041164085.1 of Actinomycetota bacterium. Taxonomy (GTDB): domain Bacteria; phylum Actinomycetota; class Actinomycetes; order S36-B12; family S36-B12; genus Mxb001. Next base: position 4,655 of record JBEAQC010000146.1, on the reverse strand, counting down.
GATCGGCGAGGCCGGTCAGGGTGCGCACGACGATCGACTCCGCGTCGACGAGGAAGTGTCGGCGCAACGCGCCACGCGTGTCGGACATGCCCCAGCCGTCGGTGCCGAGGGTGCGGTACTCGCCCGGGACCCACGTGCGGATCTGATCCTGCACCGACTGCATCCAGTCGGACACTCCCACGGTGAGGTTGCCGCGACCGGCGAGGCGGCGAGTGACATAGGGCAGGGCCTGCTCATCGAGTGGGTTGAGGAAGTTGGCGCGCTCGATGTCGAGGGCCTCGCGCCGCAGCTGATTCCATGAGGTCACCGACCAGACATCGGCTTGCACGCCCCAGTCCTCGCGCAGCAGGCGCTGCGCTTCCAGGGCCCAATTGACGGCGACGCCCGACGCGAGAATCTGCGTGCGCGGAGCCTCGCCGGAGCCCTCCGAGACCAGGTGCATTCCGGCGAGGATGCCCTCGACATCGACGCCCTCAGGCTCGGCCGGCTGGGGATAAGGCTCGTTGTAGACGGTGAGGTAGTAGAAGACATCCTCCTGCGGCTCGCCGTACATCCGGCGCAGCCCGTCGGCCACGATGTGACCGATCTCGTAGCCGTACGCCGGGTCGTAGGCGCGCACCGCGGGGTTGGTCGACGCCAGCAGTAGGGAGTGGCCGTCCTCATGCTGCAGGCCCTCGCCGTTGAGCGTCGTGCGACCCGCGGTCGCGCCGAGGACGAAGCCGCGGACCATCTGGTCCATCGCCTGCCAGAAGGCATCGCCGGTGCGCTGGAAGCCGAACATCGAATAGAAGATGTAGACCGGGATCATCGGCTCACCGTGAGTGGAGTACGACGATCCGGCGGCGATGAACGACGCGACCGAGCCGGCCTCGTTGATGCCCTCGTGCAGGATCTGGCCGTCCTTGGCCTCCTGGTAGTTGAGGACGAGCTCGCGATCGACGGAGGTGTACTGCTGGCCGCCGGGGTTGTAGATCTTGGCCGTGGGGAAGAGCGAATCCATCCCGAAGGTGCGCGCCTCGTCGGGGATGATCGGCACGAATCGCGCCCCGATGCCCTGATCGCGCATCAGGTCCTTGAGCAGTCGGACGAAGGCCATCGTCGTCGCGATCGGCTGCTTGCCCGAGCCGCGCTTGACGACCTCGTAGTGCTCTGGACCCGGCAGCGGCAGCGCGGATGCGCGGGTGCGGCGCTCGGGAATCGAGCCGCCGAGTCGGCGCCGTCGGTCGATCATGTAGGTGAACGCCTCGGAGTCAGGACCGGGATGGAAGTAGGGCGGCAGGTAGCCGTCGCCGAGATCGGCATCGGAGATCGGGATGTGGAGCCGGTCGCGGAAGAGCTTGAGGTCGTCGAGGGAGAGCTTCTTCATCTGATGCGTGGCGTTGCGGCCCTCGAAGTGGGGTCCGAGGGTGTGGCCCTTGATCGTCTTGGCCAGGATCACGGTCGGCTGGCCCGTCGTTTCGACCGCGGCCTTGTAGGCGGCGTACATCTTGCGGTAGTCGTGGCCGCCGCGCTGCAGGCTCCACACCTCGTCATCGCTCCAGCCCTCGACGAGCTTGGCGGTCCGCGGGTCGCGACCGAAGAAGTGCTCGCGGATGAAGGCGCCGTCCTCGGCCTTGTAGGTCTGGAAGTCACCGTCGGGAGTGGAGTTCATGAGGTTGACGAGCGCGCCGTCGCGATCCTTGGCGAGAAGCTCATCCCACTTGCGGCCCCAGATGACCTTGATGACATTCCAGCCGGCGCCGCGGAAGAGGGATTCGAGTTCCTGGATCACCTTGCCGTTGCCGCGCACAGGGCCGTCGAGCCGCTGCAGGTTGCAGTTGACGACGAAGACGAGGTTGTCGAGCTCCTCGCGGGCCGCTAGGCCGATCGCGCCGATGGACTCGACCTCGTCCATCTCGCCGTCGCCGAGGAAGGCCCAGACACGCTGCTGCGAGGTGTCCTTGATGCCGCGGTTGGCGAGGTACTTGTTGAAGCGTGCCTGGTAGATCGCCGAGAGTGGCCCGAGGCCCATGGAGACGGTCGGGAACTGCCAGAACCAGGGCATGAGGCGCGGGTGGGGGTACGACGGCAGCCCGCCGCTCGGGTGGGACAGCTCCTGCCGGAAGCCGTCCATCTGGCCCTCGGTGAGCCGGCCCTCGAGGAAGGCGCGAGCGTAGATGCCGGGGGAGGCGTGCCCCTGGAAGAAGACCTGGTCGCCTCCTCCGGGTGCGTCCGGACCGCGGAAGAAGTGATTGAAGCCAACCTCGTAGAGCGACGCAGACGACGCGTACGTCGAGATGTGGCCGCCGACGCTGATCCCAGGACGCTGCGCGCGGTGCACCATGATCGCGGCGTTCCAGCGGATGAACTCGCGGATGCGGCGCTCGAGTGCCTCGTCGCCGGGGAACCACGGCTCCATCTCGGGAGGGATCGTGTTGATGTAGTCCGTCGATCGGAGGCTAGGGACGCCGAGATTGCGCTCAGCAGCTCTGCGCAGGAGTGCAAGCATGAGGTAGCGCGCTCGATAGGAACCGGCACCGTCGATGACCTGGTCCAGGGAGGCCGTCCACTCGGCCGTCTCCTCGGGGTCGACGTCGACGTACTGGGTGGGCAGGCCACCAGCGAGCAGGGGCTGCTGGCGGAGCGGGTCGAAGCCGGTTGACATGTGCTGCCCTTCGCGCCGGGGTGCCCAGGGTCGCCGGGCACCGGTCGGTGGAGCCCGACAGGGGAGGCTTGGCCGCCCCGCCGGGCGAGACCATCCTCGCGCACCGGAGGAGATCGTGGCGGCTCACCCCGGTCTACGCGCGAGTAGGAACGCCCGATGCTGACCGGGGCGGGGCCCGAGAGGCTCCGCGTCATATCGCTGTCACCGCACAAGACCCACGGGACGAACTCTGAGCGGATCAGGCGCATTTCGACCGATTCCGCTCGAACTTCTCGGTCCACTCGGGCCCCGACAGGACCCAATAAGTCCGAGTTGCTTGCGCAAGGCCTCGTCGTCCGGTGGACTACGCCTGTGGCCCGACTCGTGAGGAGGCGACCGTGAGTGGCCAGGCTGCGCCCGTGCTGGGTGCCCTGGGGATCGCGGCCGGCTCCGTGGTGTGGGAGATCGGCACCGATGACGACGCCGACGGCGAGCTGCGGGAGGCTCTCGCCGCGGCCGAGGGAGTCGAGGTCGTCGATGACGACTATGACGACGTGGTCGATGTCGTGCTGCTGTGGTGGCGCGAAGACGACGGCGATCTGGTCGATGCTCTGGTGGATGCCATCGGCCCGCTAGCCGATCACGGCGTGGTGTGGCTGCTGACCCCCAAGCCCGGACGCGATGGACATGTCGAGGCGGAGGACATCTCCGATGCGGCGCCGACCGCGGGCTTGCAGCAGACGTCGACCGTGAGCGCCGGCCGTGACTGGCAGGGCACGCGACTGGTCGCGCCGCGCGCCGGCCGCCGCTAGCTGCCGCGCAGCCTGCGCCAGACGTCCCCGATCGCATCCCCTACCGCTCGAGCCGCCGCCGCTGACGACTCATATGCGCTGAGAGCGGCGCGCAGCCCATCCGTGCCGGGCAGCCCGGGGGCCCGGGACAGCGCCTGGGCGACGGCGAGCAATCCGGTGAGGTCCTCGGCCTTGAGGTCACCCCTGGCGTACGCCGCGGGCGCGGAAGCGCGACCCGACGCGATGTCAAGCAGGAGGCCCGCATCGCACATCAGCGCGGGGCCTTCGGGACCGCGCACCTGGGCCGTGCGCCAGTCCCCGTCGCATGCGCCTGTGCCGATGCGGATCTGCGGTGTGATGGCCGTGAGGGACAGGCTGGCGTCCTGTTGAGCAGCGACGGCACCGACCGTGTCGACGAGAGCGGTGAGTCCTGCGGTGAGGAGTTCCGCGGGCGCGCTCACTCCTGCCGGCTCGAGATCTCGCGCAGCAACCGCACACTGGTACGCCGTTGCCGCGACGAGCGTGCCGAGAGGGACGATGCCGAGTGGACCCGCGACGGGGAGGAGGGCCTCGCGACCGACGTCCGTCGATGCGGCCCATGACGCGACCTCCTCGCGGGCGCGCAGCAGGGACTCGCGCATCTGCCGGGGGGAGTCGTCCACGTGTGTCTGGATCACCCTTGCCTCGATGGCGTCGAGCGGCTCGGCGGTGGGGTCGCCTGCGAGCGCGGCCTGGCGAATGGCAGGGAGCGGCCTGCCTTCGGGCCAGGAGCCGAGGACGACGAGTGTGCGTGCCGCCGTCCGGCCCGACTTGCGACTCGGTGCTCGCAGATCCACGCCATCGACCGCCTGCAGCAGGTCATCCCACGCGGCCACGGTCGCCGCGAGGGTCGCAGGAAGGTCGCTGCTCACCCGGCCGCGCTCGCCGGCCTCGGGCACGAGACCTGCGGGCGGTAGCGTCACATGGACATCCTGCCCTGATCGAGATGGAGGCGGGGTGAGTTGGAAGCGAGGGAGTCGCCATGGCGCAGATCGGAGACGTCGCTCCCGACTTCGTCCTGACCGATCAGCACGGTGTGCCGACGTCGCTGTCGGCCCAGGTCGGCCCGGTACTCGTCGTGTTCTTTCCGGCAGCGTTCACGCCCGTCTGTCACGGAGAGCTCAACGACCTTCGCTCCGTCGCGGACGATGTCACCGTCCTTGCCATCTCATGCGACTCGATGTTCGTCATGCGGGCGCTCG
>JBEAQC010000145.1:0-7508 GCA_041164085.1 Actinomycetota bacterium | reverse complement strand
CGAGCCCGGTCGGCGGGCGGGAGCGTGATCACCGCGTCGAGATAGGCCTGGTGCAGGGCGCGGACGTAGTCGGCCATCGCCTGGCGCATCGCCTCGGGACCCTGCATGCTGGGGAACGTAGCAGATACGTCCCGCATGCGGGAACGTCGTCCTTCCATGCGGGACACAGGGCGCATAGATTGCCGATCACTCGAGGGGCCCCGGCCCAGATGGGAGCGACATGGGAATCCTGCGCCTGTCGCATGTCGACATCACGGTCACCGACCTCGACCTCGCGGCCGCGTACTACACGGAGGTCATGGGGATGCTCGAGGTGGAGCGCGATGACACCTCGGTCTACCTGAAGTGCTGGGACGAGGTGGACCACCATTCGCTGCGCATCTCCTACGCCCCTCGCGTTGGCTTCGATCTCATGTCTTTCAAGGTGCTGCGCGACGACGATCTCTCCGACCTCGAGAACGCTGTCGGCCGCTACGGCTTCCCCGTTGAACGCATCAGCAAGGGGGCCTCGGTCGGTCAGGGTGAGTCGATTCGCTTTGAGACGCCGTCGGGTCAGGTGATGGAGCTCGTCCACGACGTCGAAAAGATCGGCCGTGCGACGGGATCTCTCAACCCGGCGCCCTTCGTCGAGGGGCTACGCGGCATCGCGCCGCCGCGCATGGATCACCTGCTCGTCACGGCCGAAGAGGTAGGCGAGTCCACGAAGTTCTTCACTGAGGTCCTCGGCTTCCGCGTGACGGAGCAATTGCTGGATGGCGACGGTCATCAGGCCGCCACCTGGATGGAGCGCTCGCACTCCCCGCACGATCTGGCGATCGTCTCCGGTCCTAACGGCGGACTGCACCACTTCGCCTATTGGCTCGACGACTGGGACCATGTGCGGCGTTCCGCCGACATCCTGGCCTACAACGGCATCCAGATCGATGTCGGTCCGACGCGCCACGGCATCACGCGCGGCAACACGATCTACTTCTTCGATCCGCTGGGCACGCGCAACGAGGTCTTCACGGGCGGCTATCGGCCGGACCCGGACTTCCCGACCATCACGTGGACCGAGGACAACATCGGTCGCGCCGTCTTCTACTACGAGGGCGAACTCAACGATCGATTCATGAAGGTGCACACCTGATGGCCATCCTGCGTCTGTCGCATGTCGAGATCAAGGTCCCGGACCTGGAGTTGGCCACGGCGTACTACACCGAGGTGCTGGGTCTGGTTGAGACGGCGCGAGAGCCCGATCGGGTGTACCTGAAGTGCTGGGACGAGCACCAGCACCACTCGGTCGTGCTCACCTACTCGTCGTCCTACGGTCTCGCCCACATGGGGTGGAAGGTCGAGTCATCGGAGGATCTCGACCATTACGCCGCACGCCTGGAGGACGCGGGCATCGCGGTCAAGCGCCTCTCGGGTGCCGAGGTGGGGGTCGGCGGGGGGACGGTCGTGCGCTTCGAGACGCCGTCGGGGCACCAGATGGAGCTCATCCACGGCATGGAGCAGGTGGGCAATCTGCTGCCGCTCACCAACCCGCCGCCGCGTCCGCTCGGCCTCGTGGGGATCGCGCCACCGAGGATCGACCACGTCTTCATCACGGTGGAGAACGTCAACGGCATGACGAGCTTCCTCCAGGAGGTGCTGGACTTCCACCTCACCGAGCAGGTCGTCGGCGATGACGGCTTCCAGATCGCGACCTGGCTTGAGGTGTCGCACTCCTCGCACGACATTGCGCTCGTCACGGGCCCCGATGGCGGCCTGCACCACTTCGCCTTCTGGGTTGACGACTGGAACGAGATCCGGACGGCCTCCGACGTGCTCGCCTATCACGGCGTGCGCATCGAGACGAATCCCACTCGTCACGGTGCCACGCGCGGTCACTGCATCTACTTCTTCGACCCGGCTGGCAACCGCAACGAGGTGTTCACCGGTGGCTACTGGGCCGACCCGGATGAGCCACCTATCACCTGGACCGAGGGGGAGATGGGTCGCGCGCTCTTCTACTACGACGGTGTCGTCAACCAGCGATTCCTCACGGTGCACAGCTAAGGAGCGACGATGACGATGACCGAGCCCGACGCCCCCATGACGCTGCCTCGCACCGAGCGGCCCGACGCGCCGGCGTACCTGCAGAAGTACCTCGACCGCGAAGCCCGGGGGAGCAGGCCGGGAGTCGCGACTCCGGCTCGGCCTGAGGACGAGACGCCGCTCTACCTGCGCCGCTTCCGGGATCGTCGCAGCGGGGGTACATCGCTCGATGCTCCGGTCCCTCTGTGGGAAGGCGCCGATGTGGGGGCCACGCGTGCGTGGGCGGAGGTCACGCGCACCAAGGAGATCGTCCCCGAGCGCAAGGATCAGACCAAGAACGCGATCACCGACGTCTACTTCGTCCGTCACGGCGAGACGCAGGGCTACTCCACCGAGTCTGGTCTGACCCCGCTGGGATCGTGGCAGGCGCATCGTCGCGGCAAGGAACTCGCGCGGCGAGTGATGTCAGGACAGCACGTGACCATGGCGTGCGCTGACACCAACCGTGCGCGCCAGACCGCGGAGGGGATCCGCAAGGGAATGCTCGATGAGCTCGTCCTCTTCGGGCGCGAGGCGACCGTGGGCGAGGTCACCGCGTACGAGGAGTTCCGCAACTTCCAGGTGATGACTCCGGATGGCTTCCGTGACGTAACTCAGGCCTTCCGGTCGTATCACGCAGAGATGGAGAAGTACGAGCGCATCGGCCTCGGCAACCGGCCCACGTGGCTCGTGGAGGTCGATCGTTTCTGGGGCATCCAGCAGGCGGGAGGCGACCCGATCACGCACTGGCTGACCATGCCGATGCTCACCTTCGAGCCACCCGTTGCCGCCGTACGCCGATTCTGGGCCGGCCTCATGCGCATCCACGACGAGGCGCCCGGAGAGTCCGTCATCGTCGCCACGCACTCCGGACCCATTCGCGCGTTTGCCACGTGGGCTCTCGGCTACGACCCGGGTGAGCCGTTCAATACCGAGTTCGTGCGCGTCCGACTGCTCGAAGGGGGTCAGACGGCATTGGTCCTCTATCGCAATCGCGTCCAGGAGGTCTCGGTGCCGGACTTCGACGGGCTCCCGGACTGGTGGGCCGGACTCGAGGGACGGGCCTTGCCCGTGGGACGACGGGGGGAGACCGCATGAGCACGGTGACGATGTGGTTCGAGGGCTACTGGCCTGGGCTCAAGGGCGAGGTCGGCGGCAAGGCGGCGAGTCTCGGTGAGATGACCGGGGCGGGACTGCCGGTGCCCCCCGGCTTCGCGGTCACCACGGCGGGCTACCGCGCGGCCCACGATGCGGCCGATCTCGATGCGACGCTCGCCCGGATGCTGCACGGTCTCGACGTCTCAGACACCACCCAGGTGTCGCAGGTCTGCGCAGGTATCCGAGATGTCATCCGAGCGATGCCCTTGCCCGAGGAGATCGAATCGCAGATCCGCAGTGACTACGCGGAGCTGTGTCGCCGATGCGATGTCGAGGACCTTCCTGTCGCCGTGCGCTCGTCGGCCACGTCAGAGGATTCCCCCGACGCCTCCTTTGCGGGCGAGCACGACACCTACCTCTGGATCCGCGGCGGCGACGATGTCGTGGACGCCGTACGGCGCTGCTGGGCAAGCCTGTTCACCGATCGGGCAACGTGCTATCGGGTGGAGATGGGCTATGAACACCGCACCGTCGAGATGGCCGTAGTTATCCAGAAGATGGTGAGACCCATATCCGCGGGCGTCGCCTTCACGCTCAACCCCGCCAACGGTGACCGCTCGCAGGTAGCCATCGATGCTGCCTGGGGCTTCGGCGAGGGCGTCGTGTCCGGAGAGATCACGCCCGACAATTTCCTCGTCGACAAGGTGATGCTCGAGGTGAGCAAGCGCGAGATCAGCAACAAGGCTCACGAGTACCGGCTCACCGATCACGACACGGTGGAAAAGGTCGAGACCGACCCGGAGCGCGCCGAGGCGCCGTGCCTGAGTGATCCCCAACTCAAGGCCATCGCAGCGCTCGCCAAGACAGCCGAGCGCCACTACGGCTGCCCGCAGGACATCGAGTGGGCGGTCGACGCCGATCTCGCGGACGGCGACAACGTGATCCTGCTGCAGGCACGTCCGGAGACCGTGTGGAGCAAGAAGCCACGTCAGTCCGTGGCTGGTTCCGCGGACAAGAACCCGATGGCCAGCATCGTCTCGACATTGATGAATCCGCTGTACGCACGTAGGGACTAGGGGAGTATTCGGCCCCAACAGCAACGACACAACATCAGAGCAAGACCCACGTTTCGTGGTCCCTGGCCGCGAACACACGAGAGGAAATGCAGATGGCCGATCGGTTCCCCAGCCCGTTCGACATCGAGACGCCCGCGGGCGCCGAGGGTTGGCAAGAGATGTATGTCTATTCCTCGCTCTTTAGCGAGTCACGCAAAGAGTTCGAGGACTCGATCTTCTGGTTCCAGGACGGCGTGCACTGGCCCAAGGTGCTGACCCCGTGGGATGCGACGTTCTACGAGTTCGCCATTGCATCGCTCTCGCAGTACAACACGCGCCACCTGCAAGTCCCGCCGGCCAACGGCATCGCCTTCCGCATCCTCAATGGCTACGGATACCTCACCCCGGTCCCCGCCGACCCCGCCACCATCGAGGCGCGCGTCGAGAACTTCATGGATCGCGCGGGCTTCTACTTCATGAACTGGAACGACCTCTACGACAAGTGGATGATCAAGATCCGCGACCTCGTCAAGGAGCTCGAGGCGGTCAACTTCGAACCTCTCCCCGAGATTGAGGATGCCGACGAGATCGTGAAGTCCGGTGCCGGGCTCGGCTCCGGCTACCGGATCCAGGAGAACTATCGGACCCTGCTCGACCTCGCCCTGAAGCTGTGGAACTACCACTTCGAGTTCCTCAACCTCGGTTACGCGGCGTACCTGGACTTCTTCGGCTTCTGCAAGCAGGCCTTCCCCGGCATCCCGGATCTCGCCATCGCCAAGATGGTGGCTGGCGTCGAGGTCGACCTCTTCCGCCCCGACGAGGAGTTGAAGCGTCTGGCACGGGTAGCTCTCGAGAGCGGTGTCGCCGAAGCATTCGCGGCCGGCGATGTCGAGGCGACCTGCGAGATCCTCAAGGGCAGCGATGCGGGCCGTGCGTGGATCGCGTCCTTCCAGGAGTCGGCCGAGCCGTGGTTCAACTTCTCCACGGGCTCCGGCTTCTATCACTCCGACAAGATCTGGATCGAGAACGTCGAGATCCCCTTCGAGTTCATCAACGACTACATCGTCAAACTCCAGTCCGGCGAGGATCTCGCCCGCCCCATGGCCGCGATCCATGCCGAGCGCGACCGTGTCGTGGCCGAATACTCCGAGCTGCTGGCCACCGACGAGGATCGCGAGGCGTTCCAGTCCAAGTTGGGCCTGGCACGCGTGGTGTTCCCCTACGTGGAAAACCACAACTTCTACGTCGAGCACTGGAGCCACTCGGTCATCTGGCGCAAGATGCGCCAGCTCGGTGAGGTCTTCGTCAAGGAGGGCTTCTGGAGCGAGCCCAACGACATCTTCTACCTGAAGCGCACCGAGGTCGAGGATGCGCTGTGGGACTACTACGTGTCGTGGGCGACCCCCGAGCCGGCCGCCGGTCCGGGCCGCTGGCCAGCGATCATCGACAAGCGCAAGGGCATCTGCAAGGCCTTGAGTGCCTGGAAGCCCGTGCCTGCCCTGGGCGCACCGCCTGAGGTCATCACCGAACCGTTCACCGTCATGCTCTGGGGAATCACCTCCGACAGCGTCGGCGCCTGGCTGGGCGGCGGTGATGCCAAGGAAGGCGAGCTGCGGGGCATGGCCGCCTCTCCCGGACTCGTCGAGGGTCCGGCGCGCGTGATCTTCTCCCCGGAGCAGATCGGCGAGGTGCAGCAGGGCGAGATTCTCGTGGCGCCACTCACCGCACCGTCGTGGGCGCCGATCTTCGGCAAGATCCTCGCGACGGTGACGGACACCGGCGGCATGATGAGCCACGCCGCCATCGTGTGCCGGGAATACGGCCTACCGGCTGTCACCGGCACGGGATTCGCCACCACCAACATCCAGACAGGGCAGATGCTGCGCGTCGACGGCAACAACGGAGTTGTCACCGTCATCGAGTAGTCGCCGCCAACGAGTAGTCGAGGCACCCTGGCCGGGGAGGAACCAACGTCACTTCCCCGGCCGGGGTCCCGCAAGAAAGAACGAGGGCCTCCCCACACCCTCACGCAATACCTAACGTGATCCGCACCACCCGGTACCGTCTGAGACACACCGGCAACCTGGAAGGACCGCCCATGCTGACCGTGGAGCAGAACGAGGAACTCACCAAGGTCGGACCCGGCACCCCGATGGGGGAGTTGCTGCGCCGCTACTGGTACCCGATCGCCTTCGAGCAGGACTTCGATTCGGTGCCCACCAAGACCGTGCGGTTGCTCAGCGAGAACTGGACTCTGTTCAAGACGCCCAAGGGCGGCAAGTACGGCATCGTCCGCGAGGCCTGCCCGCACCGCAGCGCGTCACTGACCTACGGCGTCGTGCACGAGGACGGCATTCGCTGCGGATACCACGGCTGGAAGTGGGACTTCGAGGGCAACTGCGTCGAGCAGCCGGCGGAGGCCGACAACCAGAACTTCCGCGATCGCGTCAAGCAGAAGGCGGGCAAAGCGCAGGTGATGGGCGGGATGATCTGGGTCTACGTCGGCCCGGAGCCCGCCCCGGAGCTCCCTCGCTTCGACGTCTTCGTCATGGACGGCATCAAGGATTGCGGCTACGCCACATTGCCGTGCAATTGGCTGCAGATCATGGAGAACTCCGTCGACCCGCACCACGTCGAATGGCTTCACGGCTACTACTTCGACTTCATGGGCCAGACGCAGGGCTTCGATGCGCCCAAGGCCTTCCAGAAGAAGCACCTGCGGACCGGCTTCGAGGAGATGGAGTGGGGAATCCTCAAGCGCCGCGTGTTGGAGGGTGGCTCGGAGGAAAACGACGACTGGAAGGTCGGGCATCCGCTTGTCTTCCCCTACTTCATGCGCGTGGGTGGGGCCGGTATCGACCAGATGCAGATCCGTGTGCCTATCGATGACACGACCACGTGGAAGCTCTTCTATTCCAACCACGCCCCCGACGCCGGTGTGTGGGAGCCGCAGGACCGCCCGGCGGTCTACGAATACATGTGGCGTGACGAGGAAGGCCGCTTCATCACCGACTACATCGAGGGCCAGGACATCATGGCCTGGGTGAGTCAGGGGCCGGTCACGGACCGGACCCAGGAGCACCTGGGACGCTCCGATGCGGGCGTGGCCATGCTGCGCAAGATGTTCAAGGAGAATATGAAGCGCGTGGCCAATGGCGAGGATCCGCTGGGAACGATCCGCGAGAAGCACGACATCATTCCGCTGCCGTGCGAGCGCGACAAGTTCGGCGCTGAGCGGGAGTTCGCCGAGGCGTTCATCACCATGGGCTCCATGCGCTACAGCCCGCAGAAGCAGGC
>JBEAQC010000144.1:0-15336 GCA_041164085.1 Actinomycetota bacterium | reverse complement strand
AGCGGGCACCGATCCCGAGCGCAGGCTCACGGCGCACGCGGCGCACACGGGCACCGGGTGTGCGGGGCCGCCGTCGGGAGCCCAGTCGACGTCATCGGTGCTCGGGCCGTGGCGCGGATCCGCGAAGCAGGGCGGCCTGTGTGAGGGAAGCGCGCGGCCTTCCATGCGAGCTTCGACGCAGGCCAGCGCGTACCGGCCTTCCTCGAGCTCGTTCGTGGCCCGCGTGACATCGGCGTCCGATGTTGCCCGCCCGGCCGCATCGGAGGCGCGCGCATAGGAGTCGAGGGCCTTCTGAAGGTCCTCTCGTCCTGCATCGTCGAGGCGAGAATCGCCCAGGTCGAAGGCACCCAGTCGTTCCCCGAGTGCGGTGACGTCCTCGTCGAGGACCGAGCGCAGGGCGGCGATCCGCTTGGCCTGAGCGGCTCGCGCCCGGCGCCTCGCCCACACGATGCCGAGGACGACAAGGGCCACGATGACGCCGAGGAAGATGAGAGTGGCGAGCGGGAAGCCGCCCGAGCTCGAACTGCCTTGCGAACTCGACGACCCGCCGCTGAACTCCGCGTCTACTCCGGCGACGAACGCCTCGAGCACGGCGTAGGGCCCGTTGGCGGACTGCGCCGCGAACGCCGAGTCGGCGATGGATGTGACGGATCCTTCGGTGCTGCCCGCGCGGAAGGCGTTGCCGGCGATGACGGCGTACACCCCGCTACGTCCGACGGCGTTGCGCAGGTCGCGCAGGAGCGCGTCAGGTCCGCCCGTCTCCGCGGCGGCCGAGGCGGGCAACACGGCAACGTAGATGGGCAGGCCGGTCGCGGTGATCTGAGCGCGCAGATCCGCCGCCTGGCCGGACGTGAGGGCGTTCTCTGCGGCCGGGTCGTTGTAGACCGGGTTGCTGCGGAGGGCCGATGCGACCGAGTCGATCGAGGTGCGGGCCTGGGCCGGAGCCTGGAGTGCGAGGAGCGAGCCGAGGGCCAGTCCCAGGGCGGCGAGGAACGTGAGGGGGGCGGCCATGACGCGGGGCATGTTTCGACGTTACCGCGATGCGGCCGTGGATGTCAGTCGGACGATCCCCTCGCGCGGGTACCGCAGCGGCGCTACACGCGCAGCCCGGCCGGAGTGTCAGTCGGCGATCTCGCAGAGCACGGTCCCGGTGGGGACCGTGGCACCGACGGTGGCGTTGAGCCCCCGGATCGTCCCGGACTTGTGAGCGGCCAGGGGCTGCTCCATCTTCATCGCCTCGAGGACGACGATGAGGTCTCCGGCCGACACGGTCTGGCCGTCCTCGACGGCAACCTTGACGACGGTGCCCTGCATTGGGGCGGCGACGGCATCGCCCGAAGCGGCTCCGACCGCCTGGCGCTCGCGCTTGCGGCTCGGCTTGGCGCCGTTGGCGGCGGCTCGGGGCGCCCCGCCCAGTCCTGCGGGGAGCGTGACCGCGAGGCGCTTGCCGTCGACCTCGACGGTGACGGTCTCGCGCTCGTCCGCGGAGTCGGCGGCGTCTACGGTCCCGGCGTACGGCGGGATCTGATTGTCGAACTCCGTCTCGATCCACCGGGTGTGCACGGTGAAGGCCGACCCCTCGGCGGGCGCGAAGGCCAGGTCCTCGACGACCGCTCGGTGGAAGGGAAGGGCCGTAGCGATCCCCTCGGCGTGGAACTCCGCGAGCGCGCGGCGCGAGCGCTCGAGCGCCTCCACCCGGTCGCGTCCGGTGACGATGAGCTTGGCAAGGAGGGAGTCGAAGTTGCCGCCGATGACATCGCCCTGTCGGAAGCCGGCGTCGACGCGGACTCCCGGACCCGACGGGGTCACCCACTCGGTGAGCACGCCGGGTGCGGGGAGGAATCCACGGCCGGGATCCTCGCCGTTGATCCGGAACTCGATGCTGTGGCCGCGCAGGACGGGGTCGTCGTAGTCGATGACGCCGCCCTCGGCGATGCGGAACTGCTCGCGCACGAGGTCGATGCCGGCGACCTCCTCGCTCACCGGGTGCTCCACCTGGAGACGGGTGTTGACCTCGAGAAAGGAGATGGTGCCGTCCTCGCCCACGAGGAATTCGCATGTGCCGGCGTTGTGGTAGCCCGCCTCACGCATGATCGCCTTGGATGCGGCGTAGAGCTCGGTGATCTGGGCCTCGGTGAGGTACGGCGCGGGCGCCTCTTCGACCAGTTTCTGGTGACGTCGTTGCAGGGAGCAGTCGCGGGTCGAAACCACGACGACGTTGCCGTGCTTGTCGGCGAGCACCTGCGTCTCCACGTGGCGGGGGCGGTCGAGGTAGCGCTCGACGAAGCACTCACCGCGACCGAAGGCGGCGACGGCCTCGCGCACCGCGGAGTCGTAGAGCTCGGGAATCTCCTCGAGTGTGCGCGCAACCTTGAGTCCGCGACCGCCGCCCCCGAACGCCGCCTTGATGGCAATCGGCAGCCCGTGTTCCTTGGCGAAGGCGACGACATCGTCGGCGCTGGTCACGGGATCGGGCGTGCCGGGCACCTGCGGTGCGCCGGCGCGCGCCGCGATATGGCGCGCGGAGACCTTGTCGCCCAGGGACCTGATCGCCTCCGGGGGCGGACCGATCCACGTCAGGCCCGCGTCGATGACCGCCTGCGCGAAGTCGGCGTTCTCCGACAGGAAGCCGTAGCCGGGGTGCACGGCGTCGGCGCCTGAGCGACGCGCGACGTCGATGATCTTGGCGATGTCGAGGTAGGTCTCGGCGGCGGTGGCGCCATCGAGGGAGAAGGCCTCGTCCGCCACCTCCACGTGGAGTGCGTCGCGATCGGGGTCGGCGTAGACAGCGACGGAGGCGAGGCCAGCATCGCGGCAGGCCCGGGCGACTCGGACGGCTATCTCGCCTCGATTGGCGATGAGGACCTTCTGCACGCGCTGAAGTCTAGGGATGCCCGCTCTGGCAGGGTGAGCGCATGTCCGTTCCGCGGGATGGAGGGCCGATCCCCATCGTGCTCGCGTCGGCATCGCCGTCGCGGCGGCGCCTGCTGGAGCAGGCGGGCCTGGCACCGCTCATCCTCGTCAGCGGCGTGGACGAGGAAGCGATCGAGGAGGCCATGCGCACCGAGCCGGTGCCGCGTGTGGCCCTCGCCCTCGCGCGTGCCAAGGCCGAGGCGGTCGCCGCTGGGCTGGACTTGCCCGCAGGGGCGCTCGTGCTGGGTTGCGACTCGATCTTCGAGGTCGACGGAGTGCGGTTGGGCAAGCCGCCGGACGCGGCCGAGGCTCTACGTCGCTGGCAGCGCATGCGTGGCGCATCCGGCACCCTGCACACCGGCCACTGGCTCATCGACACGGCGACGGGTGAGTCGACGGGCGAGACCGTGTCGACGATCGTCGACATGGTGGACGCGCCGGACGATGAGATCGCGGCGTACATCGCGACGGGTGAGCCACTGCACGTCGCCGGCGGCTTCACCCTCGATGACCTCGGCGCGCCCTTCGTCGCGGGCGTGCGCGGGGATCCCGGCAACGTCATCGGGGTCTCGCTCCCAGCGCTCCGTCGCCTCGCCGGTGATCTTGGGCACCCCTGGCCCAAGGTCATGGGCTGGAGCTAGCCCGGCGTTGGCCGGGCTCGTGCCGCGGGCCTAGCGAGGCAGCGCGGATGCGCGCCAGGCGCCCGGTCCTGGAGACTGCCGGGGTCGCACCTGGCGGGAGGGTCGTGCCCAGAGGCTGCGCGCCTGCGGACGAGGTGGTTCCAGGCTCGCCCGCAGCGAGGCGATCGCGGCGACGACCGCCGCGACCTCGGCCGGGTTGGCGCCGCCGCGGATCCTGATCGGCTCGTCGGTCACAGCGGGATGTTCCCGTGCTTCTTGGGCGGCCTGCTCTCGCGCTTGGTCCGCAGGGCGCGCAGTGCGCGCACGACCATGGGACGCGTCTCATGCGGCAGGATCACGCGGTCGACGTAGCCGCGCTCCGCGGCGATGTAGGGGTTGGCGAGAGTGGACTCGTAATCCTCGATGATGCGGGCGCGCTCCACCTCCGGGTCCGTGGCGGCCGCGAGCTCCTTGCGATAGAGAATGTTGACGGCGCCCTGCGCTCCCATGACCGCAATCTGTGCGGTCGGCCAGGCGAGGTTGATGTCGGCACCGAGATGCTTGGACCCCATGACGACGTAGGCGCCGCCGTAGGCCTTGCGCGTGATGACCGTCACCAGTGGGACGGTCGCCTCGGAGTAGGCATAGATGAGCTTGGCCCCGCGCCGGATGATGCCGTCCCACTCCTGATCGGTGCCGGGGAGGAAGCCGGGTACGTCGACGAAAGTGAGGACCGGCACGTTGAAGGCATCGCACGTGCGCACGAAGCGAGCGGCCTTCTCGGACGCGTCGATATCGAGGGTGCCGGCGAACTGCATCGGCTGATTGGCGACGACACCCACCGGGCGCCCCTCCACCCGACCGAAGCCGCAGATGATGTTGGGCGCGAAGAGCGGCTGCACCTCGAGGAACTCGTCGTCGTCGAGGACGTGCTCGATGACGCGGTGCATGTCGTACGGCTGATTGGGGGAGTCCGGGATGAGGGTGTCGAGTTCGCGGTCGTGCTCGGTGGCCACCGTGAGGTCGCCCTCGACCTCGTAGGCCGGAGCCTCGTCGAGGTTGTTGCTGGGCAGGTAGGACAGCAGGGCGCGGACATAGTCGAAGGCGTCGGTCTCGTCAGCGGCCATGTAGTGAGCCACGCCGGACTTGGTGTTGTGGGCCAGCGCACCCCCCAGGTCTTCGAACGCCACGTCTTCGCCGGTGACGGTCTTGATGACGTCAGGACCGGTGATGAACATGTGCGACGTCTTGTCGACCATGACGATGAAGTCGGTGATCGCGGGGGAGTAGACCGCGCCCCCGGCGCACGGACCCATGATGAGCGAGATCTGAGGGATGACTCCGCTCGCCTGCACGTTGCGGTTGAAGATCTCGCCATAGAGCCCCAGCGAGACCACGCCCTCCTGAATGCGTGCGCCACCGCTGTCGTTGATGCCGATGATGGGGCATCCGGTCTTGAGGGCGAGGTCCATGACCTTGACGATCTTCTCGCCGAACACCTCGCCGAGCGAGCCGCCGAAGACCGTGAAGTCCTGGGCGAAGACGCACACGGGGCGCCCATCGATCGTGCCGTAACCGGTGATGACACCGTCCCCGTAGGGCCGGTCCTTCTCGAGACCGAAGTTGTGCGACCGATGTCGGGCCAGTCCATCGATCTGCTGGAAAGATCCGTCGTCCAGGAGCGCCTCGATGCGCTCCATGGCCGTGAGCTTGCCCTTGGCGTGCTGCTTGTCGACGGCGGCCTGACGGCGGCCCGCGGCGTCGGTGCGACGTCGGATCAGTTCCTCGGCCTTCTCTGCGCTGGTGTGCGGGACGCCGGCGGTCGGTGAGGTGGTCACGCGCGTACCTTAGCCGGGTGAGCGTCGATCCCGGCAGCCCCGAGCGTCAGCCGCTCGGTCCCCTCGACGCGCTCGCGGGCACCACATGGTCCCCCTGGCCGCTGCCCGATGTGGTCGACACCACCCCCTCGACGATGGCCGACGTGGAGGCGCGCGCGACTCAGGGAGCACCCGAGGGCACGGTGGTGGTCGCCGAGGAGCAGACCGCGGGTCGCGGCAGGCGGGGACGCAGCTGGGACTCTGCGCCGCGCGCGGGATTGTGGTGGAGCGTGCTCCTTCGCCCCACGACGCCCGTCGATCGCCTCGGCTGGCTGCCGCTCGTCATCGGCGTGGGCGTCGCTCGCGCCCTTCGAGCGTCGGCCGGTGCCGACGCTCGCCTGAAGTGGCCCAATGACGTGCTGGTCGGGGAGCACAAGGTTGCGGGCATCCTGGCCGAGCGACTTGCTGACGGCGCGGTCGTGGTCGGTGTGGGAATCAACGTCGATCAGGCGGAACACGAGCTCCCCGCCGGTGGCGCATCGCTGGGCTCACTCGGCCTGCCCGTCGACCGGACCGCGCTCCTCGTCGACGTCCTCGCATCGGTCGCCGAGGCCTATCGGCAGTGGCAGGGCGGCCTTGCGATCGCGGAGGAGTACGCCGACCTCTGCGTCACGTTGATGGGGGACGTCATTGCAGATCTGGGTGGGCGCTCGATCGAGGGCAGAGCGACCGGGCTCGGGCCGGGTGGCGAACTCGTGATCGAGGATCTGGACGGAATTGACCATGTGGTGTCAGCAGGGGATGTGACGCTGCGGCGTATGTCACGATGAGCCCATGGGATACCCCACGAAACTCCTCGGCGAGGGCGAGATCATCGAGTTCGAGATGAAGCCTCACTGGCGTGCCCTCATCCTGCCGGTCCTGTGGCTGCTGCTCACGGTCTTCATCGGCGTGTGGCTCTACATCTCGCTCGGCTCCTGGTCGTGGAGCGCCGGTGGCGTGGTTGAGACGGTCGGACGAGGAGCCATCGTCGTCGCGGGGGCCTTCATTCTGGTCCTCTGGGTCATCCGCCCCTTCCTCTACTGGCTGACGACGCAGTACGTCTTCACCAATCGACGGATCATCACGCGGGCGGGGGTGATCTCCAAGAAAGGCCGGGACATGCCGCTGGCCAAGGTCAACAACGTGTCCTTCGAGATCGGCGTGCTCGGTCGCATCCTCAACTACGGGCGCCTCGAAGTCACCTCGGCCAGTGACGAGAATCTCGTCATCGACGACGTGCCCAACGTGGAAGTGATCCAGCGCGACGTGTACCGGCTTCATGAGCAGGACGATGACCGTCGTCGCCAGCGCAGCAGTGAGCAGGGCGGCGATCCGGTGCCGCCCGGCGATGGCACCTGACCCCGGTGAGGTCCTCGAGGAGGTTGTCCTCGGGGCGACCCCGACGTACACGCGAGCAGATCTCATCCGCCTGTCGGGCGTGCCCGACGAGCTGGCGCGCGCGCTATGGCGCGCTCTGGGCTTCCCGGACACCGGTGGCGCGGCCGCCTTCACCGATGCTGACCTCGAAGCGCTGCGGACGGTGCACGGCCTGATCCAGCGGGGGCTGCTCGATGACGAGACCGCGATCGTGCTCGCGCGCAGCCTCGGACAGTCGACAGCGCGCCTGGCGGATTGGCAGGCGGAGGCGGTCGGGCGTCTGCTGGTCGAGCAGGAGCATCTCGATGGCCGCGACATCTCCGAGGATCCCGAGGTGGTGGAGCGGATCCTCGTGCGCACGGCCGAATTGGTCGAGCCGATGGAGCGACTGCTCGACTATGCGTGGCGGCGCCAACTCGCGGCCGTGCTCGATCGGCGGCTCGCTCGCACCGAGGTCATCGGTGAGCCGAGCGCCGACGGCACGGTGGGCTTCGCTGACCTGGTGGGCTTCACGCGCCTGAGCCGCCAACTTGAGGATGCGGACCTGGCCGCGCTCGTGGAGCGCTTCGAGTCGGTGAGCGCGGACGTCGTCGCAGCGACCGGGGCGGCGCTCGTCAAGACGGTGGGCGACGAGATCCTCTTCATCGCGGATGACCCCGAGGTCGCCGCCCTCACGGCGCTGGGTCTGCACGACGCGCACGCGCGGGATCCCGACGTGCCCGAGATGCGCATCGGCCTCGCGAGTGGGCCGCTGCTGCGCCGCATGGGGGATGTCTTTGGATCGACGGTGAACCTTGCGAGCCGGCTGACGGCTCTGGCCAGACCGGACACCACCGTCATTGATGCGGCCACGGCCGCACATCTTTCGGAGATCCCGGGGATGGCCCTGCGCCAACTGGCCCCTCGGCGAGTGCGCGGCCTCGGCGTGATTCGTGTCTTTGAGTTGCGTCGCGCCGCAGTCGACTAGATCGGGGTTGCCGCGTCGCGCTCAGCGAGTTCGCGATCGGCAGCGTCGTCGGCGGAGATCTCGGGGAACACCCACTTGCGGTAGGACCAGAAGCGGAAAAGGGTGCCGAGTCCTAGGCCGATGACGTTGGCGCTGATGTTATCCGCGAGGGGACTGTCGAGCCCGAGCGCGTAGTGGCTCATCCAGAGGCAGGACAGCGCGATGAGCATGGCAACACCGTTGAGCGCGAAGAAGAGGATGTACTCGCGGCCCATGTGGGTGCGACCACGGTGACGGAAAGTCCAGAAGCGATTGCCGAAGTACGCAAAGGTCGTCGCCGCGATGACACTCACGGCCTTAGCGGTCAGGGGCTTGCCCTGCAGCGGGCCGGCGTAGAGCAGGAAGTTGAACAGGCCCACATCGATGATGAAGGCGAACGAGCCGACGATGCCGAACTTCGCGATCTCGCGGAAGAGCAAACTGACAGACCCGCGCACACGATCCACGATCGACGGGCGCGCAATATGGGCGGGACCCGCCTGCGACATGGGCTGATGCTATCCCGCGAGTCACCGGCGACGTGGGCCGAGAGTGGTCATCTCGGTAGGGTCACCGTGTGTCCGCCGCACCTGCCCCTCGCGTGGCCATGGTCGGCGGCGGTCAGCTCTCCCGAATGACCGCCGCCCCGGCAACGGCCCTCGGCGTGGGCTTCCGGGTGCTGGCCCTTGATCCGCAGGAGTCCGCGGCGCAGGTGACCGCCGATGTGGTCCTCGGGCGACACGATGACCTCGATGCCCTTCGGCGTTTGGCCGACGGCTGCACGGTCGTCACCTTCGACCACGAGCACGTGCCGGTCGATCATCTGCGCGCCCTTGTGGACGGCGGCGTCGCCGTCAGGCCTGGGCCTGACGCGCTCGTGCATGCGCAGGACAAGATCACGATGCGCGAGGCACTCGACCGTGCGGGACTGCCATGCCCTGCCTGGCGCCACCTGGCGACGCCGGACGACGTCGAGTCGGCGGGAGCCGCACTCGGATGGCCTTTCGTCCTCAAGGTCTCGCGCGGCGGATACGACGGCCGCGGTGTGTGGATCGTCACGGATGCGGATGAGGCACGGCACGTGATGGAGCGGACACCTCTGGTGCCGGGGGCACGCTGGCTCGCTGAGGAGCGTGTGCCCTTCACGCGCGAACTCGCCGCCCAGGTCGCGCGCAGTCCCCACGGCCAGGCTGTCGCCTATCCGGTCGTCCGCACCGTGCAGGTCGATGGGATGTGCTCGGAGGTTGTCGCCCCCTGCCCTGATCTGCCGGAGGAGATGGCGCTCGAGGCTCAGCGCATCGCCCTGGAGATCGCCCGTGTCCTCGACGTGACAGGGATGCTCGCGGTCGAGCTCTTCGATACGCCCGCGGGCATCGTCGTCAATGAGCTCGCTATGCGCCCGCACAACTCAGGGCACTGGACGATCGACGGGGCTGTGACGAGCCAATTCGAGAACCACCTGCGGGCAGTGCTGGATCTCCCGCTTGGAGATCCGCGGTCCCTCGCTCGGTGGGCGGTCATGGTCAACATCGTCGGGCCCGCCGACATCGAGGGGCTACTGCCCCTGTACGACGCCTACCGGCACGTGCTGGCCCGTGACCCCGGCGTGAAGGTGCAGCTTTATGGCAAGGAGATCCGTGCGGGACGCAAACTCGGGCATGTGACCGTGATCGGGGACGATCTCGATGATCTGCTTGCGCGGGCGCATCACGCGGCCGACTACTTCATGGGAGTGATCGATGAGTGAGTCGAATCCTGCGGTCGGGATCATCATGGGCAGCGACTCGGACTGGCCCACGATGCAAGCCGCTGCCACGGCCCTGGCCGAGTTCGCTGTCCCCTACGAGGCGGACGTCGTCTCGGCACATCGCATGCCTCACGAGATGGTTGCGTACGCCGAAAGCGCGGCCGGTCGCGGACTGCGCGTGATCATCGCCGGAGCCGGTGGCGCCGCGCACCTGCCCGGGATGGTTGCGTCCCTCACACCACTGCCGGTCATCGGCGTGCCGATTCCGCTGACGCACCTCGACGGACTGGACTCACTCCTGTCCATCGCCCAGATGCCAGCGGGCGTCCCCGTCGCGACGGTAGCCGTGGGCAATGCGCGCAACGCCGGCCTCCTCGCGGTGCGCATCCTGTCCGCGTCTGATCCGGCCCTGCGTCAGCAGATGGTCGACTTCCAGGCATCGCTGCGGGCCTCGGCGATGGAGAAGGGTGCCAAGGTCCGCGACCATGACTGACGGGCAGGCCGACCGCGCGGATTCGCCGGACCTCTTCGGCTCACCCGAGACGGTCTCTCGGGTGTTGGATTCCACGACGATGTGGTTCGTTGTCGGGCTCGGCAACAATCCCGATAGGGATGCCTTCGGGATCGCTCGACTCCTGCAGTCTCGCGGCAAGCGCATCGTGCCGATCTATCCCCGTGCCGAGGTCGTGCATGGTGAGCAGGGCTACGCGACGATCGCGGAGGCGGCCGCCGCAGTCGGTCCTCCCGACGTGGTCGACATGTTCGTCCGGTCCGACCGCGTGGGTCCCTTCGTGGACGAAGCCATTGCGGTGGGGGCCAAGGCCATCTGGATGCAGCTCGGCGTGGTCGACGCGAATGCGGCCAAGCGAGCGGTGGATGCCGGGCTCGATGTCGTCATGGACAACTGCCCCGCCATCGTGTGGCGCGGTCGCTAGCAGCGGCTAGGCGATGGGCCGGCCGAGGGCGCGATAGGTCCAGCCGGCCTCGCGCCAGATCACCGGGTCCAGCGCATTGCGCGCGTCGATGATGTGGCGCGCCGACACAACATCGCTGATGAGCGCGGGATCAAGATCGCGGTAGTCGCGCCACTCGGTGAGCAGGAGGACCACGTCTGCGCCGCTCGCGGCACCGGCTGGAGTGTCGGCGTACTCCAGGTCGGAGAAGAGTCGTCGGGCGTTGTCGACCGCCCGCGGATCGTGCACCGTCACCGTCGCCCCCGCGGCGCGCAACGCCGCGGCAACATGCAGGGCGGGCGAGTCCCGGACGTCGTCGCTGTCGGGCTTGAAGGCTGCCCCCCAGACGCCGACGCGCTTGCCGACTGCCTGGCCCCCGAGGGCCTCGAGCGCGAGATCGACGGTGTGCTGTCGGCGGCGGATATTGATGTCATCGATATCGCGGAGGAACATCAGCGCCTCATCGACGCCGAGTTCCCCGGCTCTGGCCATGAAGGCGCGGATGTCCTTGGGCAGGCAGCCGCCACCGAAGCCCAGGCCAGCGCGCAGGAACTGCGGGCCGATGCGCGGGTCCATGCCGAGAGCGGCCGACAGGGTGAGGATGTCCCCTCCCGTGGCCTCGCAGACCTCCGCCATCGCATTGATGAAGGAGATCTTGGTCGCCAGGAAGGCATTAGCGGCCACCTTGACCAGTTCCGCGGTCGCAAAATCGGTGACGAGCAGCGGAGTGCCCGCGTCCAGCAGCGCGGCGTACACCTCGCGGAGCACGGCCTCGTCCTGCGGGTCGCGGACACCGAAGACCAGTCGGTCTGGTCGGAGGGTGTCCTCGACCGCATGGCCCTCGCGCAGGAACTCCGGATTCCACGCGACGCGTGCACCGGTCTCAGCCACGCGGTCGGCGATGCCCGCCGCGGTGCCGACCGGCACGGTCGACTTGCCCACCACGAGTGCCCCTGGTCCGAGCACCGGCGTGAGCGCGTCGATGGCGCCGTGAACCTGAGTGAGGTCTGCGGCAGGAGAGTCGGCCTTCTGAGGCGTGCCTACGCACACGAAGTGGACGTGCGCCCCGGCCGCATCGGCAGGATCGGTCGTAAAGGTCAGTCGTCCGGACTCCAGCCCGCGCTGCAGGACCTCGTCAAGGCCCGGCTCCCAGAAGGGCACCGTCCCGGACGCCAGAGCCGCGACCTTCGCCGCATCGCTATCGATGCCGACCACCTCGTGGCCCAGCTCGGCCATGCACGCAGCATGCGTCGCCCCGAGGTATCCCGTGCCCACCACGCTCATCCGCACGCCCGGAGCCTAGCCGTCGTGCTGCCCGGCGCCCCTGCCGCGGATAGGCTTGTGACAGGGAAGGATGCCACCATGCCGCTCACGCCCAATGCTGACTTCACCGCCTTCGACCTGCCCGAGGAGCACCGGGAGTTGCGTCAGGTAGTGCGCGCGCTCGCCGAGGACAAGATCGCGCCGCGGGCTGCGGAGATCGATGAGACCGGAGAGTTCCCTCACGACGTCTATGCCGCGCTCACCGCGTCGGATCTGCACGCGATGCACATCCCGGAGGAGTACGGCGGCCAGGGGGCTGATGCTCTAGCTGTGTGCGTCGTGATCGAGGAGATCGCCCGGGTGTGCGCATCGAGTTCGCTCATCCCGGCAGGAAGCAAGCTCGGCACGATGCCGCTCATGATCGCGGGCGACGAGGCCCTACTCCGCAGATATCTCCCGCCTGTGGCGAGCGGTGAGGCGATGTTCGCCTACTGCCTGTCCGAGCGAGAGTCCGGCAGCGACTCGGCCGCGATGAAGACCCGCGCGATCGCCGATGGCGACGGCTGGATCCTCAATGGGCAGAAGAGTTGGATCACGGGGGCCGGGATAGCCGACTACTACACCGTGCTGGCCAAGACCGATCCCGATGCTGGGGCCAAGGGCATCTCCGCCTTCGTCGTCCATCGCGACGATGAGGGGGTGTCGTTCGGAGCGCCCCAACGCAAACTCGGTATCCATGGTTCACCCACGCGCGAGGTGCTCTTCGATGGCGTGAAGCTGCCGGGTGATCGCATCATCGGTGAGCCGGGCACGGGGTTCCGCACGGCCATGACGACGCTGGACCACACCCGGATCACGATCGGAGCGCAGGCGCTCGGGATCGCTCAGGGCGCGCTGGACGCCGCGGTGGCCTACGCCAAGGAGCGGGAGCAGTTCGGCAAGACGATCGGCTCGTTCCAGGGCATCCAATTCATGCTCGCGGACATGGCGATGAAGCTCGAGGCCGCGCGCTCGCTGGTCTACCGCGCGGCGGCCAAGAGTGAGCGCGATGATCCGGACCTGTCGTTCTTCGGCGCGGCTGCCAAGGCTTACGCCTCCGATGTCGCCATGGATGTGACTATCGATGCCGTCCAGGTCTTCGGCGGCAACGGCTACACCCGCGACTATCCGGTCGAGCGCTACATGCGCGATGCCAAGATCACCCAGATCTATGAGGGCACCAACGAGATCCAGCGTCTGGTCATGGCTCGCTCGCTCCTGCGGGGCTGACATGTCCTTGGATCCCATCCTCCCCCTTCATGCTGGAGAGCCGGTACCTACGGAGCAGTCCAAGGTGACTCTCGCGCGCGTGATGGGAGTCATGGACGCCAACAACTACGGCGACGTCCACGGCGGCGTGATCATGCGAGCCGTCGACGAGGCCGGGGCGGTGGCCGCCGTGCGTCACTCGGGTGGCCCCGCGGTCACGGCCTTCATGGACCAGATGGCCTTCCTCGAGCCGGTCAAACTCGGTGACCTGCTCACGACGAAGGCGCAGGTCAACTGGACGGGACGCACGAGCATGGAGGTCGGTGTGCGCGTCAGCGTGCAGCGCATGGGCGCGGATGCCGAGATCCACGTCGCGACCGCCCACCTTGTCTTCGTTGCGATCGACGCTGACGGCAAGCCGCGCCCGGTCCCGCCCGTCTTGCCGGAGACCGAGCACGATCGCCTGCGCTTCCAGGAGGCGGAGATTCGGCGCACCTCACGGCTGGAGCGTCGCGAGGCCATCAAGCGCCTGCGCGAGCAGGGTCTCGAGCACTAGCCGCGGGCACCGCGCAGGAAGCCGGCACCCCATGACCCGTGCATGGTCGCGAAGACAGCCGGTAGCCACCGAGCCGACCGCCAGGTCAGCCCGCGCGAGGCGCGCGCACTCGCCATGAGATCTGCGGCGAGATAGCCGACCGGCAGCGCGAAGCCGAGCAGCAGCGGGCGCGAGCCCGAGATGAGCCCTGCGGCGCCGACCAGCGTGCCGCCGGCGACCGCGATGAGCGCGAGCGGGGGTGCGAGGTAGCGAAGCGACACCGTCTCCGGGTGGCGGCGCGCCACTTCGCGCCGCCAGCGGCCGTACTCGTGATACTGGCGGGCCAGCCTGCGCAGAGTGCCGCGCGGTCGGTAACTCACCCGCATGTCCGGGGTGAACCACACGAGTCCACCCGTCTCGCGGATGCGGTGATTGAGTTCCCAGTCCTGGGCGCGCACCATCGACTCGTCGAATCCGCCGACGCGCTCGAGCGCCGATCGCCGGAAGCAGCCGAGATAGACGGTAAGCGCGGGACCCGCGCTGCCGCCGATGTGGAACGCCGCGCCGCCCACCCCGAACCACGAGGTCATCGCCGCGGCGACCGCGCGCTCGAACTCCGTGATGCCCTCCGCTCCCATGATCCCGCCGACGTTGTCGGCTCCGGTGGACTCGAGGGTCGCGACCGCGACATCGACATAGTCGGCGGGGATCACGGCGTGGCCATCGACACGCACGATGATGTCGTGTTGGGCAGCGGCGATGGCGGCGTTGAGCGCACTCGCTGTCTTGCCGCTCGGATTGGGGACCGTGACGACGCGGGCGTCTGCAGCAGCAATCGCGGCGGCGATCTCATCGGTGCTATCTCGCGACGGGCCCAGGGCGAGTACCACCTGAAGCGGTCCGTCGTATGACGAAGCCAGGATCGCGGTGACCGCCTCGTCCAAGTGCTCCTGCTCGTCGAGCACCGGTATGACGACCGAGACTCCCGGTCGCGTGGTCGCCGAATCGGTCACGCTCGGAAGGGTAGCCTTCGGCCATGAAGTCTCGGCTGCCCGTGGTGGCGCTCGGTGTCGTCCTCGCGGGTCTGTTCGCGCTCCTCGCCCTTGCGCTGCAGGCACCTGTCGCCGCCGTGGCCGTCGCGGCGGTCATCGGACTTGTCCTCGGTGGTGTCCTCGGGCAGGCCCTCATGTGGCTGCGCACCAGTGTGGGTCGCGTTGCGCGGATCGAGAACGCCACCGGCAAGCGACTCGAGGAGATGCGCGCGACGGCGGCAAAGCGCCACGAGATGGTCTTCAAGGCCTCCCGTGAGGCGCGGGATCGGGCGGCCGATGCCGAGCGCGAGGCCAAGCGCGCGGCCTCGGCGGTGCCTCGCGTACAGGAGGCGGCGAAGCAGCAACGGGCCGACCTCCGCGACATGCGGCTGTCCATCGTCGACCGAGTCGATGACCAGGTCGTCCTGCTCGAGGACTACATCCAACTCATGCGCCTCGTCCCAATGCCGCTGCCGATGCCGCGCCCGGGGACGTGGGCGGCATCGGAGGATTTGCTTCTCTGGCTTGCTGGCCACGTCCTCGAGCACCGACCCCGGGTCGTCGTCGACCTCGGGAGCGGACAGTCAAGCGTGTGGATGGCCGGCGCCATGCGGACCGCCGGATACGACGGCAAGGTCATCGGTGTCGACCACGATGAGGTCTACGCGCAGGCCACCCGCGACCTCGCGCGCCGGCAGGGTGTCGAGTCGTGGCTGTCCGTGGTGCACGCACCGCTGCGCGAGCAGACGGTCGAGGGGCGAGACGTCCGTTGGTACGACGTGGATGCGCTCGCCGACGTCGGTGG
>JBEAQC010000143.1:0-3288 GCA_041164085.1 Actinomycetota bacterium | reverse complement strand
TCCGGTTCGACGGCGACCGAGACCGCGCGCCGACTGGAGGCCATTGAGCGTGGACGCCTGGCGGTGCAGGCCAATGGTGCACTGCCGCTCGTGCTCGAGGGGATGTTCGTCGAGGTCAAGGATCCCCTCGTAAGGCTGCGCTAGGCCCCGGCAGCCCTCTGCAGTCCGTGCGTGTACGCCGCAAGTCCCTGGAGTGCTGGCGTGAGCACCTCCTCGGTGCCTCGGGCGACGTCGGGGGCGGCGAGCATCGTGGCCGATGCCGCGATGATGCGCTCATAGGTGGTGCAGCCCGTGGTGAGTCGCTCACGCACCTCGACCGCTGCGGTTGTGGCAGCCGCCTCCGCCTCCGTCGCGACCATCTCGCGACGGATCCCGTGGAGGATCACCAGCCTGTCGACGAGCGCGTGGAGCTGAGGTGCGGCTTCGTGATCCGCGCGACGCAACTCGGACGCAGCATCCGGGTGGAGGCGCTCGATGGCCGGGATCACCTGGGCGAGTTGCATCCGTAGCGACGTCAGGCGCTGAGCCTGCTCGGCACCGATGGCGTCCGAGGGCACCGTGATCGTCGGCAGCGGCGAGACGTCGACACGGGGCGCAGGGGGTAGTTGCGCGCGACGTCGACGTGCCGACAGCGCGGTCACGGCTCCGCCGCCTGCCAGCACCACCCATATCCACGCGGGTCCGTAGACTCCCGCGGCTGCGGTCGTGCTCTCGATCACGATGTCGAGGACACCCAGGGTGCCGGCGACACCGGCGACGGCTACGCCGCCGGTCACCTCGTTGTTGAGTCGACGCTGCTTGCGCTGGTGACGTCGCAGTGCCTTCTGCTGCTCGGCCAGCCGTCGTGTCTGCTCGACCTGGAGGGCGCGCGCCTGAGCGCTGGGGCGCTGTGCCCGGGCGTGGCGCCACGCATCGACCACGTCCATGCCCCGGGCAATGCCCGTCTGCACGACGCGGGCGAACTGGTCGCGGTCGCTGGACATGGATCCACGGTACGCCGCCCGGATCCCTCGTGGCATCCGCGCCCATGTGGCGTCGCCGCCCATCCCACACGTAGCCTCCACGAGTGAGACAGATGGGCAGATCGGCCGCCGCGCTCGGTGCCATGGTCGGGCTGCTCGCCCTGGTCGCGTGCAGTCCGTCCGCCGCGACATCGGTCGAGGCTCCGCCCGTCTCGCAGGTGCCGCCGGAGCCTGATCTCGCGCCGTTCTACGCGCAGGTGCTCGATTGGACGGAGTGCGATGGGGGCGAGTGCGCCACGCTGATTGTCCCGGTTGACTACACCGATCCCGACGGCTCGACCGTGGAGCTCGCCGTGCTGAGGGTGACGGCCAACGGGGACGCACGGGGTGCGCTCGTGGTCAACCCGGGCGGCCCCGGCTCCAGCGGCGTCGACTATGCACGGGCGGCTCGCTCCGTTACCAGTGACGATGTGCGTGACTCCTACGACATCGTGGGATTCGATCCCCGCGGTGTGGGGCGCTCAGCACCGGTCGACTGCGCGAGCGACGGTGACTTCGACAGGCTGATCGCGATCGATGGTACGCCGGACTCGCCCGCTGAGATCGTCGAGCTTGAGAGGGCGAGCGCGATACTTCGATGCACCTCCCGTGTCGACGGGCTCACCGAGCATCTCAGCACCGCGGATGCCGCAAGAGACCTCGACGTCCTGCGCGCTGCCCTGGGCCAGTCCCGTCTCGACTACCTCGGTGTGTCCTACGGCACCCATCTGGGTGCGACGTATGCCGCCCTCTTCCCCGAGCGCGTGGGCCGCTTCGTCCTCGATGGTCCGCTGCCCGCGGGCTTGGACGCTGAGGAGTTGTCGCTCGGGCAGGCCCTTGGATTCGAGAACTCCCTGCGTCGCTTCGTCGAGTACTGCATCGCGGAGGGGGACTGCCCCCTGGGCCAGGGGCCGCAGGTGGAGGACGGGATGCAGCGATTAAGTGAGGTCCTCTCCGCGCTGGATGCCTCGCCTGCGCCGACGTCAGACGAGGCGCGACCACTCACGGAGGCGGCCGCGACCTACGCCATCCTGATGTCGCTCTACCGGGCAAGCGACCGGCCTCTCCTACGTGACGCCTTGGCCTCCCTTGTCGCGGGAGATGGCACACCCCTGCTGCGCATGCTGGATGAGCGGATCGGACGGCAGGACGACGGCACGTATCGCGATAACGCGTTGG
Source organism: Actinomycetota bacterium (assembly GCA_041164085.1). Classification (GTDB taxonomy): domain Bacteria; phylum Actinomycetota; class Actinomycetes; order S36-B12; family S36-B12; genus Mxb001. The sequence goes on along the minus strand of JBEAQC010000143.1, from coordinate 1,108 downwards.
ATGCGTTCTACGCGGTCTCCTGCCTCGACCGCGCCGCGCCCGATGACCTCGCCGCCTCGGTGAAGCGGTTATCGACTGCCGCACCCTTCCTCGGTGAGTACCTCGCGTGGGGCAACGCACCGTGCAGCGGTGTGCCGAGCGCGAAGGGTCCCGTGGAGGCCCGCGGGGCACCGCCGGTGCTCGTCATCGCGACGACGCATGATCCGGCGACGCCGATCAGCTGGGCGGAGCCCTTCGCCGCGCAATTCGACAAGGCTGTGATCATCGTGCGCGACGGTGATGGGCACACCGGCTACCGCGAGGGATCGAACTGCGTGGATGCGGCGGTCGATGACTTTCTCATCGATGGCTCGCTCCCCGAGGCAGGCGTGACCTGCGACTAGGGTGACGGCCATGTCGTATGCCGCCGCCTCCGCTCGGGCTGCCGCCGTGGCCGTGCCACCGGTCATCGATATGCGGTCCGACACGGTGACTCATCCGACGGAGGCGATGCGCGCGGCGATGGCCGCGGCGCCGGTCGGCGACGACGTCTTCGGGGACGATCCCACGATCGCTGCCCTGGAGCGTCGCGCGGCGGAACTGCTCGACAAGGAGGCGGCCCTCTTCGTCCCCTCCGGCACGATGGGCAATCTCGTGAGCCTCATGGCGCACGTACCCCGGGGTGGCGAGGTCATCGCGCCCGCGGAGTCCCACATCTTCAACGACGAGGCCGCCAACTACGCGGTCGTCGTGGGCGCGGGATTGCGGCCCATTGGTGAAACCCCGGAGGGGGAGATGCCGATCGACTCGGTCCTCGACGCCATCCAGGACTCGAGCGATCCGCACTGCCCGATCACGAGCCTCGTCGTGGTCGAGAACTGCCACGCCCACACGATGAGCCGACCGATCACCCCTGACTACATGGGCCGCCTGCGTGCCAGCCTGCCGGAGGGTCTGCCGATCCATGTCGATGGTGCGCGGCTGTTCAATGCGGCCGTTGCTCTCGACGTCCCCGCGGCGGAACTCGTGCGAGATGCCGACTCAGCGACGTTCTGCCTGAGCAAGGGACTCTCCGCACCCGTCGGCAGCGTGGTGGTCGGATCAACCGATGTCATCTGGCGCGCCAAGC
>JBEAQC010000142.1:0-4902 GCA_041164085.1 Actinomycetota bacterium | reverse complement strand
CCGCAAGGAGATCGCCTGGCGCGAGTTCTACGCCGATGTGATGCACCAGCGTCCCGAGAGCGCCCGGGTCTCGCTCGATGCGCGCTTCGACGACGACTTCGCGTGGGACTCCGGTGACCGCGCCGATGAATTCTTCGACGCGTGGGCGCAGGGCCGGACCGGATACCCCTTCGTCGACGCGGGGATGCGCCAGCTCCTCGAAGAGGGGTGGATGCACAACCGTGTCCGCATGGTGGTGGCGAGCTTCCTCGTCAAGGATCTCCACGTGCCGTGGCAGCGCGGAGCCACGCATTTCATGCGTTGGCTGCGAGACGGCGACCTGGCGAGCAACTCCCACGGCTGGCAGTGGACCGCCGGATGTGGCACCGACGCCTCGCCCTACCACCGCGTCTTCAACCCGGTGGGCCAGGGCGAGCGCTTCGATCCCGACGGCGACTACGTCCGCCGCTATGTCCCCGAACTGGCCCACCTGCCCGGCAAGACCGCGCACACGCCCTGGGACACCCTGGGCGGATACGACCACGGATACCCCGAGCGCATTGTGGATCACGCAGCCGAGCGCATCGAGGCGCTCGACCGCTTCGCGCGAATGAAGGAGCGTGCCTCCGGCTGATCGGTGGACGCGAGCCCTCCCGACTCCTCGACCTGACACACTCACCCCATGCCAGCAATCGCGGTGCTCTCCCTGAAGGGGGGTGTGGGCAAGAGCACCACCGTGCTCGGGCTCGCCGGCGCCGTCTGGGCACGGGGACTCCGGGCGCTGGTCATCGATCTCGACCCTCAGGCCAATGCCACGGTGGCTCTTGATCCACCCCCCTTCGCCTTCACCGTGGGAGACGTCCTCGCCGACGGCCGTCCGGGCATCGCGCGCGAGGCCATCGTCCCCACCGGCTGGGGCCCCCAGGTCGACCTGCTCCCGAGCGAAGAGGCCGTCGCCCATCGCAATCGCCCCGAGGGCGATGACTCCGCCACGCGCCTGCGGGTGAGCCTCGCAGGTGCGACCGCGGGCTACGACGTCATCCTCATCGACTGCCCCCCGTCCCTGGACGAGCTCACGCGCAATGGCCTTGCCGCAGCAGACTCCGCGCTGGTCGTCACCGAGCCGGGGTTCTTCGCGCTCCAGGGCGCGACGCGAGCACTCCGTGCCGTGGAAGCAGCACGTACCTCGGTCAACCTGCGCCTTCGACCGGCCGGCGTGCTGGTCAACCGCGTGCGCGGCAATCTCTCGGAGCACCGCTACCGAATCGACGAGTTGCGTGAGGTGTACGGCGATCTCGTCCTCGATCCGGTGATCCCCGAGAGGTCCGCCGTGCAACAGGCACAGGGAGCGGGGGTGCCCGTGCAGGCATGGCGCTCGCCCGGTGCCTCCGAGGTCAGCGACGCCTACGACGACATCCTGGATCGACTGCTCGCGTGAGAGCCGTACCCTGGTGGGACCCCGAGGGTCGGCCAGGTCGCCGGGGATGCCCGAGAGAGGTCCCATGAGCCAGCAGAAGCCCAAGCCGGCACTCAGCCGCGCTCCCGACGCCGATCTTCACCCCGTGAGCGGGCGTCCGCTGCCGTCGAGCGTTCCCGGGGGCGTGAAGGCCAGCAAGGGCAAGGGCAAGTCCAAGTCGCTCAAGCCAGGCAAGGGCGCGACGGCCGCGGATGCGATCACCGGTCCGCCCAAGGACAAGTACGTCGACCTCGGCGCTCGTGTGCCCAAATCGGTCCGAAAGCGGCTTCGCGCAGAGGCCAAGGCCCAGAGCGTGACCGACGATGAACTGGTCGCGCGCATCCTCGACGCCTACCTGCCGTAAGGCGGCAAGGCCGCTGGCTAGGGCACTGGCCGCTCGGCGTCGTATCTGAGGAACGCCGGCACCGCGGCGACGAGTGCGCCAGTGAAGACCAGGCACAGCACTCCCCCGGATACGGCGGAGACCGCCTCGCCGAAGACCTCGGCGACTGCTCCGGCCTCCACGTCACCGAGGCGCGGCCCCCCGACGACGACGACGGTGTATATCCCCTGCAATCTTCCGCGATAGTCATCGGGTGTCGCCGCCTGCAGGATCGTCGTGCGGAAGATCGCACTCACGGAGTCAGCACCGCCCGCAATGGCCAGCAGGATGAGTGCCACCGGGAGCTCCCTGACGAGACCAAAAACCGCGATTGCACTGCCCCAGACGCAGATCGACATCACCACTGCCCGCCCCTGACGGCGCACCTTGCCCAGGGGGCCGGACAGGACGGTTGCGGTGATGGATCCCACCGCGGGCGCCGCCGAGAGCAGTCCGACAATGAGAGCGACATCAGCGAGTGAGCCGCCGTACCACGCGGTCGCAATGGCCGGGAAGAGCGCGCGGGGCATCCCGAACACCATGGCCACGATGTCGAGATAGAAGGACATCTGCAGATTGCGCTTGCCCTTGAGGAATCGAATTCCGTCCCACACACTTCGCCAGCCGCGCGCCGCGTCAGGAGCGCGACCCTCAGGCGGAAGCGAAGGTAGCCGCCACATCGCCCAGACGGAGATCGCGAAGACGATGAGGTCGAGCGCATAGACGGTCGTCACGGTGCCTGTGCCGGCGACGAGGAATCCAGCGACGACAGGTCCAATTGTGAAAGCAAGCCCCCATGTCAGCGTGTTGAGAGCGTTGGCGGCCGGCAGCAGATGCGCCGGCACGAGGCGGGGGATGATCGCCTGCCGCGCCGGATTGGCGATGGCGAAGAACCCTGACTGCACGGCGATGATGGCGTAGAGCAGTGCCACGGAGTTCAGTCCCGCCAGGGACTGTGCGACGAAGGCAAGAGTGCTTCCCCACAGGCCCATCGTGGAGAACAAGGCCACACGACGCCGATCGAAGCGATCGAGCAGCGCCCCGCCGTAGAGGCCGAGGACGACCAGCGGGACGAGCTGAAAGAAGCCGGTGAGGCCGACCGATAGGGAGGATCCGGTGAGGTCGTAGACCTCGAGCGCCACGGCCACCGATGTCATCTGCTGGCCAGCGGTGCCAACGCTGTGGCCGATCCACAGACGTCTGAAGGGCGGACTCTCCCGCAGTGGCGTGAGGTCGGCGAAGATGCGCGCCATGACGGAAGCCGGCTAGGGCGACAGTCGCTCGATGGTCCAGGCGGACGGATCGTCCAGTCCCCGGTCGGCGGTGCGCCGATACCTCAGCCGATCGTGCAGGCGTGAGTCGCGGCCCTGCCAGAATTCGACAGACTCCGGCACGATGATCCAGCCGCCCCAGAAGTCCGGGAGCGGCACGTCGTCGGGGTACCTCTCGAGCAGTTCGGCGTACCTCTCGTCCAGGACCGAACGATCGGCGATGACCTCGGACTGCCTGCTGGTCCAGGCGCCGATCCGGGAACCATGCGGTCGCGAAGCGAAGTAGTCGGCGGCCTCCTCCCGCGGCACCTCGACCGCCGTCCCCGCCACGACCACCTGCCGGTGCATAGGCAGCCACGGGAAGACGCACGCGGCGCGGTGGGAGGCGGCCAACTCACGGCCCTTGCGCGACGTGAGGTTGGTGTAGAAGGCGAAGCCCCGCGCATCGACGTCCTTGAGTAGAACGGTGCGCGCACTGGGCACGCCATCCGCGGACACGGTCGAGACCACCATCGCATTGGGCTCGACGATGCCCTCGGTCACGGCGTCCACGAGCCATCCTCGGAACTGCGCGAGCGGGTCCGGGGCAAGGTCCGCCTCCATAAGCACCCCACGGTCATAGGCCAGCCTCATGGCCCGGAGGTCCTGCTCGTCGGTCACGACCCGATCCCATCACGCCCGCCGGTCGCCCACATCACGAGTGGGGTTGAATGGGTCTATGAGCGATTTCGTTCCCGGTCTGGAAGGCGTCGTCGCCTTCGAGACCAAGATCGCTGAGCCGGACAGGGCCGGTGGCTCCCTGCGCTACCGCGGAGTGGATATCGAGGACCTCGTCGGGCGCGTGTCCTACGGCAACGTGTGGGGTCTGCTCGTCGACAACGAGTTCAACCCCGGACTCCCCCCGGCCGAGCCCTACCCCATCCCCGTCCACTCCGGCGACGTGCGGGTCGACGTGCAGTCGGCGATCGCCATGCTGGCGCCCGGCTGGGGACTGCAGCCCTTGCTGGATATCGACGATGACACCGCTCGGGAGAATCTCGCGCACGTATCGGTCATGGCCATGTCATTCGTGGCGCAGGCCGCACGCGGGCTGGGTGTGCCCATGGTGCCCCAATCGCGCATCGACGACGCGTCCACGATTGTCGAGCGCTTCATGACCCGCTGGCGCGGAGAGCCGGACCCCCGCCATGTGCAGGCGGTGGACGCTTACTTCGTTTCCGCGGCCGAGCACGGCATGAATGCCTCGACGTTCACCGCGCGCGTCATCGCCTCGACCGGTGCCGACGTTGCCGCGGCCATCTCCGGAGCGATCGGCGCGATGAGCGGCCCCCTCCACGGAGGAGCCCCCTCACGCGTCCTGGGGATGCTCAAGGAAATCGAGCGCACCGGTGACGCGGAGGGCTACGTCCGCAGGGTGCTCGATCGAGGAGAGCGGCTCATGGGCTTCGGCCACCGCGTCTATCGAGCCGAGGACCCGCGCGCCAGAGTGCTGCGCCGCACTGCGGAGGAGCTCGGCGCCCCACGCTTCGAGGCCGCCCTGGCCCTTGAGACGGCGGCCCTGGCCGAGCTGCGCTCGCGGCGGCCCGACCGCATCCTCGAGACCAACGTGGAGTTCTGGGCCGCGATCATGCTCGACTTCGCCGAAGTGCCCGCGGAGATGTTCACATCCATGTTCACGTGTGCCCGGCTGGCCGGCTGGAGTGCGCACGTCCTCGAGCAGAAGCGCACCGGTCGCCTGGTGCGTCCATCCGCTCGCTACGTCGGGCCGGGCCCGCGCATCCCCGAGGCCGTGCCCGGATGGGACGCGGAGATGG
>JBEAQC010000141.1:0-17597 GCA_041164085.1 Actinomycetota bacterium | reverse complement strand
GGCCGGCGCACAGGCCGGCGAGCATGGCCAGGCCACCCAGCCGAGGCGTCGGCGCATCGTGGACATCGCGATCGCGCACCTCTGCCATCGCACCCCAGCGCACCGCGAGGGCGCGCGCCAGGGGGGTCACGAGATAGGTCACGGCCGCGGCCGCGACGAGGCAGAGGAGGTATTCGCGCACGAGGTGCCTAGACGCCGACCGGGGTCTCGGCGTAGGCCGGGAAACGGCGCACGAGCGCGCTCACCTGGTCGGCGACCTCGCGGGAGCTGGACGGATCCTTCACCGCCCGGGCGATGAGCTGGCCCACCTCGGCCATCTCGGGCTCCCCCATGCCCTGCGTGGTGACCGAGGGCGTCCCGACGCGGATACCGGACGCGACCGCCGGCGGCTGCGGGTCGTAGGGGATGGCGTTCTTGTTCAACGTGATGCGGGCATCGTCGCAGCGCACCTCGGCGTCGGCACCGGTGACGCCTACGCCGCGTAGGTCAATGAGGGCGAGGTGGGTGTCGGTGCCTCCGCTCACCGGGCGCATGCCCTCCTCGGCGAGCGTCGCGGTGAGCGCCTGCGCGTTGCGGATGACCTGCGCGGCGTATGCCTGGTACTCCGGCGACATCGCTTCCTTGAGCGCGACAGCCTTCGCGGCGACGGAGTGCATGAGCGGGCCGCCCTGCATCATCGGGAAGACCGCCTTGTCGACGGCCGCCGCGTGCTCAGCCTTGCTCAGGATCATGCCGCCGCGTGGGCCGCGCAGGACCTTGTGGGTGGTGAAGGTGACGACGTCGGCGTACGGCACGGGACTGGGGATCGCCTTGCCCGCCACGAGGCCGATGAAGTGGGCGGCGTCCACCATGAGGATCGCCCCGACCTCGTCAGCGATCTGGCGGAAGGCGGCGAAATCGATGAGGCGGGGGTACGCCGTCGCTCCAGCGATGATCATCCGCGGCTTGTGCTGCAGCGCGATCGAGCGGACCTCGTCGTAGTCGATGGTCTCGGTGTCCTCGCGCACGCCGTAGGACACGACCTCGAACCACTTGCCGGAGAAGTTGACCTTGGATCCGTGGGTGAGGTGGCCACCGTGCGGCAAGCTCATGGCCAGGACGGTCTCGCCGGGCTTGACGAAGGCGCCGTACGCCGCGAGGTTGGCGCTCGCGCCGCTGTGCGGCTGGAGGTTGGCATGCTCTGCGCCGAAGAGCTCCTTGGCGCGCTCGATACCGATGATCTCCGCCTTGTCGACCTCGGCGCAGCCACCGTAGTAGCGCTTGCCGGGGTAACCCTCGGCGTACTTATTGCTCAGGGTCGAGCCGAGAGCAGCCAGCACGGCCGGCGACGTGAAGTTTTCGCTCGCGATGAGCTGCAGGCCCTCGCGGGCACGCTCCAACTCGGACAGCAGGATGCCGGCGATCTCGGGATCCTCCGACTGCAACTGCCCGAAGTCCGGGCCCCAGAACGTCTCGCTCACCGCGCACTCCCCTCACTCCGGCGGATTTCCACCGTGTGGGGCGAGTGTACGTGCGCTTCAGGCCTCCGACCCATTGACCACTCGGCGGGTCAGCCAGCGGCGTCGGAGTCCACGAGGTCGGGACAGATCTCCCTGAGCGCCGCGAGGGTGTAGGCGCCCTCGCGCAGGAGCACGGGTGGCTCCTCGGTGAGGTCGATGATGCTGCTGGGCACCTGGTCGGTGGTCCCACCGGCATCGAGGTAGAGGGCGATCTCATCGCCCATCTGCGACTCGGCCTCTGCGCAGGTCCGTGGCGGAGCGCTTCCAGCCCTCTGCGCCGAGGTCACGGCGAGCGGACCTGTCGCCGCCAGGACAGCGAGGGTCACCGGATGCAGGGGCATGCGCAGCGATACGTGTCCGCCGGGGTTGTCCCACGCCAGCGTCGGCTGCTCGCGCACGACGAGGGTGAGGGGACCGGGCCAGAAAGCCTCGATGAGTGCTCGGCCATCAGCGGTGATGCCGCTCGCGAGCCCATCGACGGTGCGCACCGCTCCGACGAGCACTCCAACGGGCAGGTCGTCACCGCGGCCCTTCGCGGCACGCAAGGCGCGCATGGCCTTGGGAGAGAAAGGGTCGGCCGCGAGCCCGTAGACCGATTCGGTCGGCAGCACGACGAGCTCGCCTCGCCGGATGGCGGCGGCGGCAGCGGTGATACCGCGGTCGCGACCGGGACCGGGACGGTCGCCCACCTCGATGACCAGGCTCACGCCGGGCCCGCGTCGAAGGCGCGTGTTGCCGTCGTGAAGCGCGGCTTGCGCGCGAGGTCGCGGTGATCGATCACATCGCGCCAGCGCCCATCCGCGAGCAGCAGGGCGGGCACCCCGGCCTCGGCCTCGCCACCCTGCTCGTCGGAGTGCTCGATCACGACCAGGCCACCGGGCTGCAGCAGGAGCGCCGCCGTGTCGATCGCGCCGCGGATGACGTCGAGACCGTCGTCACCGCCATAGAGCGCCAGCGCCGGATCGTGATCTCGGACCTCGGGGTCGCGCACATTGGCACCTGACGGTACGTACGGCGGGTTCATCGTCACGACGGCCACGCTCCCGCGAAGGCTCGCCAGCGCACCCGCCTCGCTGGCGCACGTGCGTGCGTCGCCCTGCACGACGTCGACACGGCTTCCTGCCGCCTCGACATCCGGGGCGAGGGCATCGGCATTGCGACGCGTCCACGACACCGCCGTATCGTCCACCTCCACGGCCGTGACGTGCACGGGCGCGGCCTCGACAGCGAGCGCGAACGCGACGGCTCCGGAGCCGGTGCACAGGTCGACCGCGCGTCGCTCCGCCGCGGGCAGCGCCCGCAGGGCGTCGATGCCCGCCTGGGCGACGAGCTCGGTCTCGGGCCGCGGGATGAAGACCCCGGGCCCGACCTGCAACTCGAGGGTGCGGAAGGGAGCTGAGCCGAGCAGGTGCTGCAACGGCACCCGCGCCACGCGACGCGTCAGCAGGCGCTCGTAAGCCGTGCGCTGCTCGGAGTCCATGGGGTCGTGCAGGAGCAGTCGCCCCCGCGGCACACCCATGACGTGGGCGGCGAGGAGCATCGCATCGGTGTCGGGCGAGGGAACTCCTGCGGCGGCAAGACGGCGCTGGCCGTCCGCAATGGCATCGCGCAGCGACACCCATCCCCCCATGACGCGCGGCGTCGGACCCTGGCCGGGATGGCTCATGCGCCATCCGCCAGGGCGGCAGCGGCCGAGGAGTCGATGCACGACTGGATGACCGCATCAAGGTCGCCGCTCAGCACCTGATCGAGGTTATACGCCTTGTAGCCCGAGCGGTGATCGCTCAAGCGGTTCTCAGGGAAGTTGTAGGTACGGATGCGCTCACTGCGATCGACGGTGCGCACCTGCGCACGTCGGGAGTCAGACGCCTCCTGCTCCGCCTGCTCCTGGGCGATGGCGAGCAGACGAGCACGCAGGATCCGAAGCGCCTGCTCGCGGTTCTGCAGCTGGCTCTTCTCGTTCTGGCATGACACCACGGTGCCGGTGGGGACGTGCGTGATGCGCACAGCGGAGTCCGTGGTGTTGACGCTCTGGCCACCCGGACCGGAGGAGCGGAAGACGTCGATGCGCAGGTCATTGGGATCGATCGTGACATCGACCTCCTCGGCCTCCGGGAGCACGAGCACGCCTGCGGCGGATGTGTGAATGCGCCCCTGGGACTCGGTGACCGGAACGCGCTGCACCCGATGCACGCCTCCTTCGAACTTCAACCGTGCGTACGGCGCCTCGCCCGGCTCGGGGACCCCACGCGCCTTCACGGCCACCGCGACGTCGCGGTATCCGCCGAGATCGGACTCCTCGGCTTCGAGCACCTCGGCACTCCAGCCGCGCTGATCGGCGTAGCGGAGGTACATCCGCAGCAGATCGCCCGCGAAGAGCGCGGATTCCTCGCCGCCCTCCCCCGCCTTGATCTCGAGGATGACGTCCTTGCCGTCCAGGGGATCGCGCGGCACCAGAAGCTCACGGAGTCGGTCGGCGATCTCGTGGCGCTGCACCTCCAACGTCGCTGCCTCGTCCGCGAATGCCGGATCGACATCGGCGAGTTCACGCGCAGCGGCAATGTCATCGCCGAGGGCGATCCAGGTGCGGTAGGCCTCGATGGTCGGCCGCAACTCGGCGTGACGACGCGCGAGCCGACGGGCTTCCGAGGGGTCGGCGTGCACACCGGGCTCCGCCAGGCGCTCCTCGATCGCGGAGTACTCGGCGGTCAACTCGACGCAGGCGTCGAACACGGGACCTACCTATCGGCGATGAGCGGGGACGCGTCCGGACGGGTGGAGCGTCACTCGGATGTGGCGGCCTTGTCCTTGCCGCCGAAGCGCTTCTCGAACTTCGCGACGCGGCCGCCGGAGTCGAGGATCTTCTGGCGACCGGTGTAGAAGGGATGGCACTGCGAGCACACGTCGGCGTGGATGACGCCGTTCTTGGCAGTGCTGCGCGTGGTGAACGTCGACCCACAGGTGCACGTGACCTGGGTCTCGACGTACTCGGGGTGGATACCCGACTTCATGATGTCCTCCATTCAGGCCCGCTTTGCCCCCGGCCGAGCCGGTGGATCCCGCGGACATGCCCGGGTCCGATGGATCGGTGAACCGGGCTCGGCAAGGGTACGCCATCGCCCACGCCAGGGGCGAATCGGTCCCGCGCCGACTCTTGGCGACGCCGGACCGCGAAATCGGCCCTCGAAGCGTGGCTACACGTCGTCCGACTCCGAGGAGCCGGTGACGGCCGGCGTGGTCTTTTGCACCTGGAGGAGGAACTCCAGGTTGCTCTTGGTGTCGCGCAGCTTCGTGAGGAGCAACTCGATGGCCTGCTGCTGGTCGAGCGCATGGAGCACCCGGCGCAACTTCCAGACGATCTTGAGTTCGTCGGGAGCCATGAGCAGCTCCTCCTTGCGGGTGCCGGACGCATCGACGTCGACACTGGGGAAGACGCGCTTGTCGGCGAGCTTGCGATCGAGCTTGAGCTCCATATTGCCGGTGCCCTTGAACTCTTCGAAGATCACCTCGTCCATGCGCGATCCGGTCTCGACCAGGGCCGTCGCCAAGATCGTGAGCGAGCCGCCGTTCTCGATGTTGCGGGCAGCGCCGAAGAACTTCTTGGGCGGGTAGAGAGCGGTGGAGTCGACGCCGCCGGAGAGGATGCGCCCGGACGCGGGAGCCGCGAGGTTGTACGCGCGCCCCAGCCGGGTCATCGAGTCGAGCAGGACGACGACATCGTGTCCGAGTTCCACGAGCCGCTTGGCGCGCTCGATCGCGAGCTCCGCCACGATGGTGTGGTCCTCGGCGGGCCGGTCGAACGTCGATGCGATGACCTCTCCCTTGACCGAGCGCTGCATGTCGGTGACTTCCTCAGGTCGCTCATCGACCAGGACGACCATGAGGTGGCACTCGGGGTTGTTCTCGGTGATGGCGTTGGCGATCGACTGGAGCACCATCGTCTTGCCGGCCTTGGGGGGCGAGACGATGAGCCCGCGCTGGCCCTTGCCAATAGGCGCGACGAGATCGATCACGCGCGTGGTGAGGTTGCCGGGCTCGGTCTCCAGGCGCAGGCGCTCCTGGGGATAAAGCGGGGTCAGCTTCGAGAAGTCGGGGCGCTGGCGCGTCTGATCGACCTCGCTGCCGTTCACGGTGTCGATGCGCACGAGCGGGTTGAACTTCTCGCGGCGCTCACCATCGCGCGGCTGGCGAACCGCCCCGGTGATCGCGTCACCCTTGCGCAGGCCCTGCTTCTTGACCATCGAGAGCGAGACGTAGACGTCATTGGGGCTCGGGAGGTAGCCGGCGGTGCGCACGAAGGCGTAGTTGTCGAGGATGTCCAGGATTCCCGCGACAGGGACCAGGACGTCGTCCTCGGAGACCTCGATCTCCTGCTCGCTGAAGCCACCCCCGGGGCGGCGATCGCGGCGATCGCGGAAGCGGTCACGGCCGCGGCGACGGCGGCGGCGCGAGCCACCCTCGCCGTCGTCGTCGTAGGCATCCTGGCGGTTGTCGTTGCTGCGGTTGTCGTTGCTGCGGTTGTCGTTGCCGCGATTGTCGTTGCCGCGATTGTCGTTGCCGCGGCTGTCGTTGCTCCGGTTGTCGGAACGGTTGTCCGTGCGATTGCTGCGGGTGTCCTTGCGGGGCTCGTCGGCGGCGGCGGCGTCATCGTCGGCCTTGGCCGGGGCGCTGCTCTTGTCCGGACGCTGATTGCCCGAGGAGCCGTTGCGGCCCGAGGACTGCTTGGCGCTGATCGCCTCGATGAGGGCGCTCTTGCGCATGGTGCTTGCCCCGGTGATGCCGAGCGACTGAGCGAGCTGCTTGAGCTCGGGCAGGAGCATGCCGGAGAGACCGGACTTGCTGGCGGGGGCGGTAGCGGTATCGCTCACGTGGATTCCTTCGTCATACCCGACACCACGGTGGGATCGGGTGGCTGCGCGGGATGAAAACTGAGCCGCGCTGTGTCCGCTGTGCCTATGCAGGCATTCCCGAGAAGTACAGGATTTTGGGGATGTGTCCCAAGCGGACTCTCCGAGCCTAGCACTGAGCCTCAGGGGATGCCTTAGGACCCCCGGATATGGAGACGCGCCCCAGCGGTGTCGACGGGCACCACCAGTGACTGCCAGCCCGGCGGAGCCGCAGCCGCCGCAGCGGCACGCTCGTCTTCATCCGTGGTGAAGGCGAGCACGGTCGGCCCCGCACCAGAGATGACCGCTGGCAACGTCGCCTCGCGCAAGGCGACGACAAGGTGGTGCGAGTCGGGATAGGCATGCGCCCGGGCATCTTGGTGCAGTCTGTCCTCGGTCGCGGGGAAGAGCATCCCGGGATCGTCGACGAGCGCGTGCGCGAGCAGCGCCGCTCGGCCGACGTTGAAGACAGCATCCGCTCGGTCCACCGTGTCCGACAGCATCATCCGCGCCTGCGCCGTCGGCATCGCCTGCTGCGGAATGAAGATCATCGGCGTAATCGATCCGTGCACAGCGCGCGTCACGGCACTCGCGTGATCATCGTCGACTGAGTCAATCCACGCAGTCGTGAAGTTGCCGAGCAATGCTGCCGCCACGTTGTCGGGATGACCCTCCATGCGCGTGGCCAGAGCCAGCAGGTCGTCGTCACTGAGCAGGTCATCGCCGTTCTCGACCAGTCCCCTCGCCAACAGGAGCCCAGCCACGATGGCGGCAGCGGACGAACCCAGGCCCCGACCCTGGGGGATCCCATTACGACAGCGAATGACGACACCGGGCGGCGTGAGACCCATGGCCTCCCAGGCTGCGAGCATCGCCCGCGCCACCAGGTGACTGTCGTCCGTGGGCAGATCCCCCGCGCCCTCGCCCTCGACGGTCACGAGCACGCCGGGATCCTCGGTCACCATCGCCACGAGGTGGTCGTGGATCGACAGCGCGAGGCCGAGGGCGTCGAACCCCGGACCGAGATTGGCGCTCGTGGCCGGCACGATCACTTCGACGCCGACAGGACGAAATGGCGACGACATGTCAGCCTCGCAGTCCGAGGGCGATCGCAGCGACCGCCGCATCGACCGGCACGACGATGGGATCAGGTGCCGCCTCCAGCGCCCATTGCGGATCCTTCAGGCCATTGCCGGTGAGCGTGCACACGATGGTCTGACCCGGATCGAGCTGTCCGCGCTCATGAGCCTGCAGCAGCCCCGCGACACTGGCCGCGCTGGCCGGCTCGCAGAAAAGGCCCTCCTTGGCGGCAAGCAGCCGGTACGCCGCGAGGATCTGCTCATCGGTGACCGAGTCGATCATCCCGCCGGAATCATCGCGGGCCGCTTCGGCCTGCTCCCAGGACGCCGGGTTGCCGATCCGGATCGCGGTCGCGATCGTCTCGGGCTTGGCGACGGGGGCACCGGTGACGATGGGCGCTGCTCCGGCAGCCTGGAAACCCCACATCCGCGGGAGCTGAGTGGAGTGACCGGCATCGGAATACTCGCGGTAACCCTTCCAGTAGGCCGTGATGTTGCCGGCGTTGCCGACCGGGAGGCAATGGATATCCGGTGCATTGCCGAGGAGGTCGACGACCTCGAAACTCGCGGTCTTCTGCCCCTCGATGCGATCCGGGTTGACGCTGTTGACCAGCGACACCGGGTAGTCATCGGCGAGTCCGCGCGCGAGCGTAAGGCAGTCGTCGAAGTTGCCCTCGACCTGGAGGAGTTTCGCACCGTGGATGATCGCCTGCGCGAGCTTGCCCATCGCGATCTTGCCCTCGGGCACGAGCACCGCGCAGACCATTCCCGCCTTGACAGCGTACGCCGCGGCACTCGCGGAGGTGTTGCCCGTGGAGGCGCAGATCACCGCCCGGGCTCCGTCCTGGGCTGCCTTGCTGATGGCCATCGTCATGCCCCGGTCCTTGAAGGATCCGGTGGGGTTGGCGCCGTCGTACTTCAGCCACACCTGGCAGCCGGTCATCTCACTGATGGTGCAGGCGTAAACGAGCGGAGTCCCGCCCTCGCGGAGAGTGACGACGGGCGTGGCTTCATCGACGGGCAGCCACGACCTGTACTCCTCGATGAGGCCGCGCCACTGCGGAGCGCCGGCGGTCATGCCCCGGCCTCCCCCTCGACGCGCATCACTCCGAGTACGCGCTTGACGACATCGAGACCGCGCAACTGCTCGATCGTGCGCCTCAGGTCGCCATCGGTGGCGAGGTGGGTCCGCACGACGAGACCGGCATCGTCACCATGCCCCTCCTGACGTACCACCTGGATGCTGACGCCGTTGTCGGAGAAGGCCCGTGCGACGGTGGCGAGCACGCCAGGTCGGTCCGCGACGTCGAGGTTGACGTAGTAGCGGGTGCGCGCCTGCTCGATCCCTCGGATCTGCAGGTCCGCGTACGTCGACTCGCGCGGGCCACGACCACCGGAGTGGAGATTGCGCGCCACAGTGACAACATCCCCGAGGACGGCGCTGGCCGTGGGTGCACCACCCGCGCCGCGGCCGTAGAACATCATTTCGCCGGCGTTCTCAGCCTCGATGAAGACGGCATTGAAGGCATCCCGCACGCTGGCGAGCGGGTGATCTCGCGGCACCATCGTCGGGTGCACGCGCACGATCACGCCTCCGCCATCCGGCGTGCGTTCGGCCACGGCAAGAAGTTTGATGACGAACCCCATCTCGCGTGCCGCGGCGACATCAGCAGCGGACACCTCGGTGATGCCCTCGCAGTGGACGTCATCGAACGTCACGCGTGTATGGAAGGCGAGCTCAGCCAGGATGGCGGCCTTGGCAGCGGCATCGAGGCCGCCGACATCCGCGGTCGGATCCGCCTCGGCGTAGCCAAGCGCCTGTGCCTCAGCGAGCACGTCGGCGTAGTCGGCCCCTTCCTCATCCATCTTGCTGAGGATGAAGTTGGTGGTGCCATTGACGATGCCGAGCACCTTGGTGACACGGTCCCCGGCGAGGGACTCCCGGAGCGGGCGCAGCAGGGGGATCGCACCCGCCACAGCCGCCTCGAAGTAGAGGTCGACACCGTTCTTCTCCGCGGCAAGGTAGAGCGAGGCGCCATCCTCAGCCAGGAGCGCCTTATTGGCCGTGACGACCGACGAGCCCTGGGCCATCGCCTCGAGAATGAAGGTGCGCGCAGGCTCGATGCCGCCCATGAGTTCGACGACGACGTTGCTGCCGCGCGCGACGAGCGCCGCGGGGTCGTCGGTGATGAGTGAGGCGGGAACCCCCTCGCGTGTGCGCGAGGAATCGCGGACGGCGACGCCGACCAATTCCAGCGGCGCGCCGATGCGGGCTTCCAGGTCGGCGGACTGCTCCAGGATGAGACGGGCCACCTGAGCGCCGACGGTGCCGCCTCCGAGCAGGGCGACGGTGATCGGGGCGGACATGGCCATCTCCTCAGGTCATGGGGCGTGAGCGGGCCTAGCCTCTCAGATGGCCCGCTCCCCTAGGCGTCGGCGCCCGGGTCCAGGGCGAGCAGGTCGCGCTCGGTCTCACGGCGCAGGACCACTGAGCATGCGCCATCGCGAACGCCGACCACGGCAGGGCGCGGCAGGTAGTTGTACTGGGACGACATCGATCGGCAGTAGGCGCCGGTGGCCGCGACCGCCAGGAGGTCGCCGGGAGCGAGATCACCGGGCAACCAGGCGTCGCGGACGATGACATCGCCGCTCTCACAGTGCTTGCCGACCACCCGGCACAGCACGGGCTCCGCTGTCGACACCCTCGAGGCGAGGGCAACCGTGTAGTCGGCGTCGTAGAGCGCCGTGCGGATGTTGTCGCTCATGCCGCCGTCCACGGAGACATAGACCCTCTGGTGGCCCTGGTCGAGCTGGACGACCTTGACCGTGCCGACCTCATAGACCGTCACTCCGGCCGGCCCGACGATCGCCCGACCCGGCTCGAAGGCCAGGCGAGGCACCGGGACCTCTGCACGCGTGCACGCCGCGGTGACGATGTCCCGGATCGCCTTGGCCATCGCCGCGACGTCGAGCGGGTCATCGTCCGCGACATAGGCGATGCCCATGCCGCCGCCGAGGTTGAGCTCGTCAACCGGGATGCCTCCGGCGCGCAACTCCCCGACGAGGCCTACGAGACGTGACGCAGCCACCTCGAATCCCGCCGCATCGAAGATCTGCGACCCGATGTGGGAATGCAGGCCGCGGAAGTCGATGGTCGGCTCCGCGACCGCGCGGTCGATGGCTTCGCGGGCCGCACCAGCCGCGAGTGAGAGGCCGAACTTCTGGTCCTCGTGCGCTGTCGCGATGAATTCATGCGTGTGGGCTTCGACTCCGACGGTCACGCGGACGAGGACTGCGGCGCGGACCCCGAGCGAGGCAGCGACTTCGGCAATGCGGTCAATCTCCTGCAGGGAGTCCACCACGATGCGACCGACACCGACCTCCAACGCCCGCTGGATCTCGGACCGGGACTTGTTGTTGCCGTGCATGAGCAAGCGCGCACCCGGGACCCCGGCTGCGAGCGCTACGGCGAGCTCCCCGCCGCTGGCCACATCGATGCCCAGGCCCTCGTCGACGGCCCACCGCGCGACGGCTGTCGCCAGGAATGCCTTGGCGGCGTAGTAGACATCGGCGCCGGCGTACGCGTCGCGGAAGTCCGCCGCTCGGGCGCGGAAGTCCGACTCGTCGAGGACGAAGACCGGGGTGGAGAAGTCGCGTGCGATGCGCCTGACATCCACCCCCCCGATGACGAGCGCACCGTCGTCGCCCCGGTGAGTGCCCGCGGGCCAGATACTCGATTGCAGGGCTCCCGGATCGCCCGCGGGCGGCATCGGCGCTGCCGTGGCGGCGATGACCTCGCCATGCCTCGGGCCGGCCGGATGCGCGCGCATACGCCCAGGGTAACGGTCGATGACCGGTCAGCGACCTCCCACGGGACTGAGGTCCCTATGCGCAGCACGCACGCGCAGGCACCATCGGAATGAAGGAGGTATTCCGATGACATCGACGCAGGCAAGGGTGGCGCAGGGCGCCGATGGGGTGTCCGCGCGCACACGGCGCCAAGGCCCACTCCCGGAGATCATCGGGTATGTCGGCGCGGCTCTCGTCGTGAGTGCCGGTCTCAATCTCATTGCCCAAACCTGGGATTCGTGGCCCAAGGCAGTTCAGATGGCGGTAGTCATCGCCGGAGTGCTCGTGCTGTATGTCGCAGCGACTGTCGTCACGGTGACGTCAGGAGGGTTCTCGCCCCTGAGGCGCCATGTCGTACGTCGACGCCTGGTGGGGGTGCTGCTCTCCGTGGCAGCGCCCCTCATGGCTGCGAGCGTTGCTGTGGGTTTTGATTGGGCGGGGATCTCGCTTGACGACGAGGGCAGTTATTGGCCGCTGGTGGTAATCACAGCGGCGGTGGTCGGTGCCGTGATTGCGGCATGGTGGGCACCTGGAGTCGTACCGACTCTGGCCGTGGCGTTCGCCGGTTTCATGTGGCTGGAGATCTTCACCGGCACCGTGCTGGGTCCGCTTGAGCAGCCCCTTGCCATCGCGGCAGTCGGCGCATTCGGCACCGTCGCGTGGCTCATCATCGCGCCCAGGCTCCTGCCACCGCGGATCCTCACTGAGGCGCTCGGCGTTGCGGGCTTCATCATCACCCAGGTGCCGCATGCCTTCATGGCCTTCGACTTTCCGCCATTCCTGGATGACGTCGCGGAGCAACGGCTGACATGGGCCATGTGGTTCTCCCGCATCGCCCTCCTCGCCTTTGCGACGATCGCGCTCATCCTCTTCGCTCGCGGAGGGTCGTGGGTCTGGGCCGCGGGTGGCGTAGTGGCCGCCGGGGCAGGAGCACTGTCCATTGCCGGACAGACCTTCGGGCTCATCGCCGGGCTCTTCGTTGCCGGCATCATCCTGCTGGCCGTAAGTGGCGTACTCCTTGTCGCCCGAGGTCGGCGCGCGACGTCGGGCGACGCCGAGCCGCTCACGAAATCGGACGCTACATCCGCTCCGGGGCCGTGACACCGCACAGGGCCAGGCCGTTGGCGAGCACCTGACGAGTAGCGGCACATAGCCACAGTCGCGCAATGTGAATGCCCTCCACGGCTTCATCGCCCCGCGGCAGCACTCGGCAGGCGTCGTAGAAGCGGTGGTACGCCGTCGCGAGAGACTCGAGGTACCGCGGCACACGGTGCGGCTCGCGGAGTTCGGCCGCGGAGGCGACCACAGCCGGGAATTCCGCGAGCGCACGCAGGAGTTCGCCCTCACGCTCCTCGGCCAGCAGCGCCGGATCGAAGGTGGTCCCGCGCCAGTCGATGTCGAGTTCTGACGCATTGCGTAGGACCGAGCTCACCCGAGCATGGGCGTACTGGACGTAGAAGACCGGATTGTCGTTAGTGCGCTGGACGAGCAGGTCCAGGTCCAGAGTGAGCGGTGAGTCCACGGGGTAGCGAATGAGCGAGTAGCGGGCTGCGTCCACACCTACTTCCTCGACGAGCTCCTCGAGCGTGATGAGCGTCCCGGCGCGCTTGGAGAGTTTGACCTCCTCGCCGTCCTTCATCATCTTGACGAGTTGTCCAATGAGGACCTCGACGTTGGTGTCCATGTCGTCGCCCGCACATGCGGCCACGGCACGCAACCGATTGACGTAGCCGTGGTGGTCGGCGCCGAGCAGGTAGATAGCGGTGTCGAAGCCGCGAGCACGCTTGTCGACGTAGTACGCCGTATCCGAGGCGAAGTAGGTGAGCTCCCCATCGGCCTTGACGAGGACACGATCCTTGTCGTCGCCGAATTCCGTCGTGCGCAACCAGGTGGCACCGCCATCGTCGAACACATGGCCCTGCTCACGCAGGCGTGCCATGCCCCGCTCGACCGCACCCGAGTCATGCAGGGAGCGCTCGGAGTACCACACGTCGAAGTGTGTGCGGAAGAGCTCGAGTACCTGCTGCTGCTGCGCAAGTTGCAGTGCGTAGGCGGCTTCGCGGAATGCGATGAACTGCTCATCGTCGGGCAGCGTGAGGAACTCCGGATGCTCGGCGACGATACGCGCGGCCAGGTCGGCGATGTAGGCGCCGTGGTAGCCGTCCTCCGGCACCGGTCGGCCGTGAGCAACTGCCATGACGGATGAGCCGAAGCGGTCCATCTGCACACCGCGGTCGTTGATGTAGAACTCCGTGGCGACGTCCGCGCCGCCCGCCGCGAGCACGCGCGCGAGCGCATCGCCCACCGCCGCCCAGCGCGTGTGCCCGAGATGCAGAGGACCCGTCGGATTGGCGGAAATGAACTCGACGTTGAAGCGCTGCCCCGCGAGCAGGTCGATCCGCCCGTACCCCTCGCCTGCCTCGACGACCCCCCGCGCGATGGCCCCCTGCGCATCAGCGGCGAGACGGATGTTGACGAATCCTGGTCCGGCCACCTCGGCGTCGCCGATGCCATTGGCACGGGCCAGCCGCTCCGCGACCAACTCCGCGATCTCGCGCGGCGGCCGGCCGGCCGTCTTGGCCAGGGTGAGCGCGATAGGAGTGGCGTAGTCGCCGTGGTCCTTGTTCTTGGGCCTTTCGATGATGACCTCAGCGGGCAGATCCCCGGTCAGGGCCCCCTCAGCCTGGAGCGCCTCGATGCACTCCCGCACCGTCGCGGCGAGGTCCTCGGGGGTCATGGGCGGAGCGTAATCGTCCAGTGTTCGGGCATCGGCCGGTGGATATCACTTCGGCACGCACCGGCCGCGTGCTACGGTCGCTCTGGCTGTGCTGCACATGAACCACCGTTCGTGGGTGTCGGCGTCGGTGGGTGACCATCGGCTTCGATGCTCAGGCTCCTAGGGGCAACCCGAGGGCGGGACGTCGGCTCGCACAATCAGCCCGCCGGGCGAGGTGCCCGGCGACAACGTATCCGCTAGTTAGGGATCCCAGCAGTAGGAGTTACCCCGCATGGCACAGGGAACTGTGAAGTGGTTCAACGCCGAGAAGGGCTTCGGCTTCATCGCTCAGGCTGACGGGGGTGCCGATGTTTTCGTGCACTTCACCGCCATCCAGGCCGACGGCTACCGCAGCCTCGACGAGAACCAGACGGTCGAGTTCGACATCGTCCAGGGCCCCAAGGGCCCGCAGGCCGACAACGTTCGCATCATCTGACGACGGCCGTCATCGCGTGAGGCCCGGTCCCATGGGGACCGGGCCTCATCGCATTTGCGCACCATCCCGACCTCCTGCGAGCGGACGCAATACCCGGGGACGGCTCTGGAGTTCACTCGGCCTCCACCATCGCGAAAACGACGCTCCGTCACCATCTCGGCGGCCCACCACCGTCACGAGCGGTCGTTTTCCCAGTGGGGTGCCCGGCTCGGGTGGACGCAGCCGCCCGGTCGGGTGAGTATGGGTACATGAGCGATGACATCGAGAAGCTGCTCGCGGAGGTCTCCAAGTCCACCCAGTCCCCCGGCTCCGCCTCGTCGGTGCCGGCGAAGAAGGGCAAGGCGGAGGTCGCTCGGACCGACGACAGCAAACCCGGTGGCCGATTCGCCTTCGCCGTGATCGCTGCGCTCGTCTTCGGAGGCATCGCCTTCGTCATCGGCTGGCTCTTCACGCCGTTCGTCTTCACTGGCAGCTCGATGGGCCTGGGCGCCGCGCTCGGCTCCTTCGCCACGGCGATCCTCGCGGGGCCGCCGCGCTGGTTCTCGTCGTAGCCGCGACTGTTACCCTCGGACCTCCCCAGCCCCCGTAGCTCAGGGGATAGAGCGCCGGTTTCCGGTACCGAAGGTCGCAGGTTCGAATCCTGCCGGGGGCGCCCGCAGCCCGGCCATCATCCCTATGATCCCCCGGTGCAGCCGACCCGATTGACCGACCGCGAGCTCAGGCGCAACCGCATCTTCACCACGAGCGGCGTCGTCATCGAGTGGTACGACTTCATGGTCTACGGCCTCCTGGCCACGACCCTCCAACAGGTCTTCTACCCGACCGACAACGCGACGGTCGGCCTGATCCTCACGTTCGCGACGTTCGCGGTCGGCTACATCGCGCGACCGATCGGCGGTCTGGTCATCGGCCGCCTGGGGGACACCAAGGGGCGCCGCTACGCACTGGTCCTGTCGACCACCCTCATGCTCATCCCGCTCGCCATCACGACGATCCTCCCGACGTACGACGACATCGGGATCCTGGCACCGATCCTGCTCACGCTCATGCGCCTGATGCAGGGCTTCTCCGTCGGCGGCGAGTACTCGGGCGCGCTCACCGCACTGAGCGAGTCGGCCGGCCAGTCCGGTCGTGGGCGCAGCGTGTCACTCGGCCTCGCCACGGCCATGGGAGGCAACCTGCTCGCATCCCTGGTCGTCTACGGGACCACGGTCATCTGGGGGCAGGACGCCCTTGCCGAGGGCACCTGGCGCGTGCCGTATGCGATCGGCTTCGTGCTCGCGGTCGTCGCCGTGCTCATGCTCCGCAAGATGCGCGAGACCGAGTCCTTCGAGCAGGCCGTGGAGTCCGGTGACACCGGCACCCCGGTGCGCTACCTGCTGCGCGCCTACCCCGGTGCAACCTTCCTCATGCTCGCTCTGGCCACCTGGAGCGGCGTCACGGTCTACACGCTCATCTCGTGGATGCCGTCGTATCTGGAAACCGTCGTCGGCATCAGCGATGCCCGCGCGGACCTGGTCTCTGCGCTGATCTCCGCCATCTACATCGTGCTCATCGTGCCGGTGGCGATCCTCGGCGACCGGCGCGGCCGCCGGCCACTGATGATCGGGGCTGTCATCGCTTACGGCGTCCTCGCGATCCCGTCGATCCTCCTGCTCAACTCCGGGGTCGTCGCCGGGGTGCTGCTCTCCATCGCCGTGCTCGCGACACTGCAGACCTTCGTGGACTCCACCACGACCACGGAGATGACCCAGCTCGTCCCGACGAAGGTGCGCTACACCGGGCTAGCCCTGACCTACAGCATCGGCATGATCATCGGCAGTTTCACTCCGGCGCTCGAGGAAGCCCTCCTGGGCTCGACGGGCAGCATCCTGGTCCCCGCCTTCGTCATCATCGGCATCTCGCTCCTGCTCATCCCCGTCATCGCGGTCTTCCCCAGGTACGTCCGCACGGCGCAGGCCGAGGATGCCAGCACGCGCGTTGGCTGACCCCGGGACAGGACCGCTCACCACCCTCTAGCGTGACCGCACGCAACACCGTCGAAAGGACCTGCCATGTCGGCTCAGCGTGACCGCCTCGATCCCGCCTCGCGGGAGCCCCTGGAGCAACTCCTCGCCGCCGTCCCCGGCGGATTCAATGCGATCCCCGACATCGTCGAGCGCCGGGCATTCGTGCGGCAGCTTCTGCAGACCATGACCGCCGACATCCCGCCCAACGACCAGGTGGTCACCGAAGAGCGCACCATCCCCGGGGCATCGGGCGAGCCCGACGTTGCCGTGCGCATCTACACCCCCGCGCAGGCCACCGGCACGCTCCTGCCAGGCATCCTCTACATCCACGGTGGCGGCATGATCATCGGTGACCTCGACGGCGAGCACCTACGCGCGGAGATGCTGTGCCAACTCACGAACACGGTCGTCGTCTCGACGGACTACCGCAAGGCCCCCGAGCATCCGTACCCCGCGCAGGTCAATGACTGCTACGCCGCGCTCACCTGGATGGCAGCCCATGTCGGCGAACTCGACATCGACCCTGCGCGCATTGCCGTCTACGGCGGGAGCGCAGGGGGCAATCTCGCCATCGCCACCACGCTGATGGCCCGCGACAAGGGCGGTCCGGCTATCTCGTTCCTCATGGCGCCCTACCCCATGCTCGACGACCGCAATGAGACGGCTTCGAGCCACGAGGTGACCGAGGTCGGCATCTGGGACCGCGCCGGCAACATCGAGGCCTGGGGCTGGTTCCTCGGCGGGCAGGGAGCCGACGGCTACGCCGCCCCCGCGCGCGCAACCGACCTGGCCGGCCTGCCCCCGACCTTCATCGACGTTGGCGAGATGGATCTCTTCCGCGACGAGGACATCGCGTTCGTCACTCGACTCGTGCAGGCGGGTGTGCCGACTGAGTTCCATATCTACCCCGGGGCCTATCACGCGTCGGAGGTCTTCGCGCCCGAGGCGGAGTTGAGCCAGCGCATCTGGGCGGCCCGTTTCTCGGCGCTGATTCGGGCTCTGCATCCGTGAGTACCTGCACCGCTGAACCGCACGCATGAGGCACGTATGCCATTGAGAGAGC
>JBEAQC010000140.1:0-4052 GCA_041164085.1 Actinomycetota bacterium | reverse complement strand
TCGCGCGGCCGCAACTGCGCCAAGGGCCCGGCCACGATCAACCAGACCGAGGATCCTGAGCGCATCCTCTACCCGCTCAAGCGCACCGGCCCCCGCGGCTCCGCGCAGTTCGAGCGCGTGTCCTGGGATGACGCCCTCGACGACATCGCTGGCCGCATCCGCAAGGCCATCATCGAAGGCCGACGCAACGACGTGATGTACCACGTCGGCCGCCACGGCGAGGACGGGTTCATCGAGCGCGTCCTGCTCGCCTGGGGAGTCGACGGCAACAACACCCACACCAACATCTGCTCGGCGGGCGCACGCCTCGGCTACTCGCTCTGGGGCGGCTACGACCGGCCCTCCCCTGATCACGCCAACGCCAACGTCATCCTGCTGGTGTCAGCCCACCTGGAGTCGGGGCACTACTTCAACCCGCACGCCCAGCGCATCATCGAGGCGCAGGTGCATCACGGCGCCAAGCTGATCTCCATCGATCCGCGCCTGTCCAACACCGCGGCGAAGGCCGACGAGTGGGTCTCCGCGTGGCCCGGGACCGAGGCGGCGCTCCTTCTCGCGATCGCGGCGTACCTCCTGCGCAGTGACGCGGTCGACTGGGACTACGTACGGCGCTGGGTCAACTGGAAGACCTACATGGAGCGCCTGCATCCCGAGGCAGACCCGAACGACTTCGAGGGCTTCAAGGCCGCCCTCACCGCGGACTACCAGGAGTACACCTTCGAGTTCGCCGCCGAGGAGTGCCGCATTCCGCTCAAGCAGGTCGAGCGCATCGCCAAGATCGTGGCGGGCGCCAACGGCAAGCTCGCCGCCCACACCTGGCGCGCCGCCAGCGCGGGCAATCGCGGCGGCTGGGCCGTCGCGCGCGCGCTGTTCTTCCTCACCGTGCTCACCGGCAGCGTCGGCCAGGAGGGTGGCACCAGCCCCAACGGCTGGAACAAGTTCATCCCCCACGGCCCCAACATGCCGGGCGGGCACGACTCGTGGAACGAGCTCCTGTGGCCATCCGAGTTCCCGATATCGACCAACGAGTTGTCGATCCTCCTGCCCCACTTCCTCCTCGAGGGCCGCGGCAAACTCGACGTCTACTTCACCCGCGTCTACAACCCCGTGTGGACCAACCCCGACGGCTTCACCTGGATCGAGGCCCTGTCGCGTGAGGACCTCGTGGGCTGCCATGTTGCGATGACACCGACCTGGAATGAGACCGCGATCTGGGCGGACTACATCCTGCCCTTCGGCCACAGCACCGAGCGGCACGACACCCAGTCCTACGAGCAGTACGCCGGCAAGTGGCTCGGCTTCCGCCAGCCTGTGCGCCGCGTCGCCCTGGAGAAGATGGGCGAGAAGATCAGCGACACACGCGACACCAACCCCGGCGAGGTCTGGGAAGAGGTGGAGTTCTGGTTCGACCTGTCCTGGCGCATCGACCCCGACGGCTCACTCGGCATTCGCCAGTACTTCGAGGCGCCAGGTCGCCCCGGCGACAAGATGACGGTCGACGACTACTACGGCTACGTCTTCGACAACAACGTGCCGGGCCTGCCCGAGAAGGCCGCCGCCCAGGGACTCACGCCGCTGGAGTACATGCGCAAGTACGGCGCAGTCGAGATCGTCAATGGCATCTATCGCCAGGACGAGCGCCCGCTCACCCCGGCCGAACTCGAGGGTGCGGTGCCCGACGACAACGGCGTCCTGCGCAAGCCGATCACGCCCGAGACGCAGAAGCCGCTCGTCGGGGAGGCTGGCGCTGTCGGCATCGAGATGGAGGACGGTTCCAAGGTGGCGGGCTGGCTCACGCCGAGCCGCAAACTCGAGCTCTACTCCCCCTCCATGGCCGAATTCGGCTGGCCGGAGTACGCCACCCCGACATACATCAAGTCGCATGTCCACCATGGGGGCATCGATGAGAACCAGGGCGAGATGTTGCTCGTGCCGACCTTCCGCCTGCCCACGCTCATCCACACGCGCTCGGGCAACGCGAAGTACCTCAACGAGATCAGCAACAAGCACCCGATGTGGATGAACCCCGTCGATGCCAAGCGCCTGGGCAACCTCAAGACCGGCGACATGGTGCGCGTGACGACCGAGATCGGCTACTTCGTCGCCCGCATCTGGGTGACCGAGGGAGTGCGCCCCGGTGTGACCGCGCTGTCGCACCACATGGGCCGCTGGCGCACGACCGACGAGGCCGGCAGCCGCTGGGTCACCGGCAAGGTCGACGTGGGGCAACTCCCCGATGGACGCTGGCGCCTGCGCTACAAGGAGGGTGTCAAGCCCTTCGCGAGCGGCGACCCGGATTCGATGCGCATCACCTGGGAGGACCCGGGCGTGCACCAGAACCTCGCCTTCCCCGTGCACCCCGACACCTGGTCAGGCATGCACTGCTGGCATCAGAAGGTGCGCATCGAGCGGGCGCATGACGAGGACAAGTACGGGGACGTGGTCGTCGACACCAACAAGTCACGCGAGGTCTACCGCGAGTGGATGTCGTGGACGCGCCCCGGACCCAGCCCGAGCGGACTGCGTCGTCCAGAGTTCATGATGCGTCCGGTGATGCCGCAGGTGCAGGCTTACTACGTCAACGGGATGCCTGAGGGCACGACCTCGTAGTCAGCCGAAGGCTGCACGAGTTCCCTGTCAGCCGATCGCGTCCGTGAGAACGGCGCGCTCCCTGTCGGTCCAAGGCCGCGACGAGCGCGATGTCGAGTCTCGGGCGACGATCACCGTCTGTGACTGAGCCGCGAGGTCGCCTCCGGGGAGAAGGATCTGCTCGGTGGTGCGCATGCTCGAGCGGCCGATCTCGGTCGCTCGACACGTCACCATCACCTCCTCCGTGCCCATGGGGATCTCGGCCTTGAAATCGATCTCCAGGCGGACCAGCACCAGGTCGAGGAAGGTATCGCCCACCAGCGCGTGGAAGAACCGGTCGCGACCGGTCTCGAGGTAGGTGAGGAAGACGGCGTTGTTGACATGCCCCAGGGCATCGATATCCCGCCAGCGGACGGTCACGGGCACCTCGACGCTGAAGGGCATGGCCGGCAGGCTACCGGGGCCGGGTGGCCGGGCATACGGAGAGCGTCGTATCCTTGGTACAGCCGCAAGGCCAGCGCGGGGTGGAGCAGCTCGGTAGCTCGCTGGGCTCATAACCCAGAGGTCGCAGGTTCAAATCCTGCCCCCGCTACCAGTCAGAAGGGTCGGTCCTCGAGGACCGGCCCTTCTCGCATTCCGTTCGCACCTGATCACGGAACCTCCTCGGGCCCTGGCGCGGTGGCACTACGGTTCACTCATCACCACACAACCAAGGGAAGTCACCATGGCAGTTCAGGTCCAGGGCATCATCGCGCGAACCAAGGACGCACCGGTCACGCTCGAAACCGTCGTCGTCCCCGACCCCGGACCGGGCGAGGCACGCGTGAAGGTGCTCGCGTGCGGGGTCTGCCACACCGACCTGCACTACCGGCAGGGCGCTATCAACGACGAGTTCCCCTTCCTCCTTGGCCATGAGGCAGCGGGCATCGTGGAATCCGTTGGGCCCGACGTCACGGACGTCGCCCCTGGCGACTACGTCATCCTCAACTGGCGTGCCGTCTGTGGTCAGTGCCGAGCCTGCCTGCGCGGGCGCCCGCAGTACTGCTTCAACACTCACAACGCGACGCAGAAGATGACCCTCCTCGATGGCACCGAACTCACACCTGCTCTCGGCATCGGCGCCTTCGCCGATATGACTCTGGTTGCCGCCGGCCAGTGCACGAAGGTCGACCCCGCCGCGCCGCCGGAGGTGGCCGGGCTCCTCGGTTGCGGGGTCATGGCCGGCCTTGGCGCCGCCATCAACACCGGCGACGTCTCCCGTGGTGACACCGTCGCTGTCATCGGCTGCGGGGGCGTCGGCGACGCCGCGATCGCCGGGGCGCATCTCGCTGGAGCACGCACGATTGTCGCCGTCGATATCGATGACCGCAAACTCGAGCTGGCACGAAAGTTCGGCGCCACCCACACCGTCAACTCGCGCACCACTGACGCCGTGGAAGCGATCCGCGAGGCCACGGACGGCT
>JBEAQC010000139.1:0-23498 GCA_041164085.1 Actinomycetota bacterium | reverse complement strand
CGTCTGCTCCGCTACGACCTCTGCGAGTGGCGGATAGGGCTGCGTCTGCGCGGGCACGCTGCGAGCAGTGAGCGTGTTGAACGTGCCGATGAGGCGTACGGCGACCATGCCCTCGCCCGTCATCGCTAGTTGGTCGATGAGCGGAACAAGAGCGGAGCACTCGGTGCCTTCATCCAGCCTCATTGATGCCTGCGGGGTGAATCGCACGCCTTCGAACCACGGTGTGCTGCGCGACAGGCTTGCCTTGCGCGGCACGCCGTCGGTGCCCACGCGATAGATCGTGCCGCCGAGCATGACGAGTTCTCCGTCGAGACGATCGAAGGTCCCCAGGCCGATGGTCGAGTCGCCCACGACGGCGCGGAGCGGGGCGAGTCCGTCGTAGTCAGGCTGCACCAGGTAGTCGTACGTGCCGACTTGCGCCACCCACCGGACGGGCGTGGGGGCGTCGCTGGCCGTCGCGGCTTCTCTCGCGATAGGTGTGGCGACGAGAAGAGCAAGGGCAAGGCCTAGCACGACGATCGTTCGCGGTGCAGCGGGTGATGGCATGGGGTCAGTGTGCGGGACGGGAGCCTTCCCCGCTTGGCTTTAGCCTCCCTGGGTCACTCGCGTGACGATCTCCGCGGCGTTGGGTGCGGTGGCGAGCAGCCGATCGTAGGGCTCCTCCAGCAGCTCGAGGACGATGCCGGGCTTCGAGCCGATGAGCGCGCAGAAGTCGCGGCCCTCGCGATAGCGCATGCGGCCAACGAGGATCACGTGGGGGATCCCGATGCCGGGCCACCGCCAACCGCGCACACGGGGCCACATATCCGTCACGGCCTCGGCATGTCCGATGTGATCCCAGGGGATGTCGAAGCTGTCCTGGAATGTGCCGAATCGCTCCCACGTGCCCAGCCGCACCTCGAGGTGCGTGGGGTGCATGATGAGTTCGGCCATCCTCCAAGACTGCCATCCCGCCGGAGGGGTGTCGTCACCCGCGGCCGTCACACCCACCTGACATGCTCGGGGCATGGCCAGCCAGCGCACCTCGAATCGTGCACCTGTCACGGTGCGCGTCCCCGAGACCGCGCCACCGGAGCGGCCATGGTCCGCCACCGCGATCGAGCAGTTCCTCGGCTGTCCGCTGCGCTACTGGTGGCAGCGCATCGAGCGTTGGGAGACCCCATCGACCGCGGCCCTGGTGATCGGGCGGGCTGTTCATGAGGCTTTGGAGCATCTACTCGCTCTCGATCCAGCAGATCGCCGGCCCGAGCGTGCGGACGCCTATCTCGCTGAGGCCCTGACCAGCGAGTTGGCCCTCGTCGCGGGACAGGGCATCGACGAGGTGGAGGTGCGCGAGGGCAGTGCGCGCGCCATGGCGTCCTACTGGGACACGGAGGCGCCTGCCGACGTCGAGGTCGCCCCTGACGGGCTGGAGCGCGAGGTGCGCACTGATCTGGCCGGACTTCCGTTCCTGGGCCACATCGACCGCATCGCCGTGACCGAGCCGGGCCTGCGCGTCACCGACTACAAGACCGGCGCACCCAAGCCGAAGTATTGGTGGTCCTATTGGCGCCAGCAGTTGCTCTACGCCGCCGCGCTGGAGGACATGGGCGAGCCCGCAGCGGAGATCGAGTTGCTCTACCTCAAGGAGCCTCGGGCCGTGACACGTCCGGTCTACCCGGCCGCTGTGCGTCGCGCGCTCGCTGACCTGGAGCGCGCTCACGAGCAGCGTGACGAGATGGCGCGGGCAGGAGCGTGGGAGGCGCGCCCGGGTCCGCTGTGCCGCTACTGCGACTTCCAGCCGGTGTGCCCCGCCCAGCGCAGTGCCGCACCCAAGCCCGGAAGTCCCGAGAGCGACGCCGTCCTCCGCGAGCGTGGGCTCACTCAGCGCCCGCGAGATCCCGCACCCGGCTCCGACGACCTGCTCGAGATCCTCGAGGTGACCGACTGATGCCGGTCGACATCCCGACCTGGACACCGCCGTGGCGCGTCGTCGTGCGAGATCGCCTCATCCGCGTGAGTGCCGCTCATCTGCGCGGCGAGGACCGCTGGGAGTGCCCGACGCAGATCGCCGTCAAAGCTCGCCCCACGCTGCAGGTGGATCGCGATCCGTCTGTGCGCGTGAGCTATCCGCCGTTCAACTCCTTCGCCCTCGGGCTCGCTCGCGACGCGGCCTACTCCGTGCTCTCGTCTGACCGAGATCCTGACGTCGCCCTCGATCAGGTGTGCGCATCCACGACGGGCGACGTCGCTGATGCCGCGCGCGGTGCAGCACGCGAAGCCCTGCAGGGCTACCTCATGGCGGTCGCGCGACTGCGCGATGCCGGCGACCTGCCGGCCGACACGGTCGTCCGCGAATTCTTCGCCGCTGACGAGCAGGACGTGCGCGTCGAATGGTCCGCATGGGGGCTGCTCCACATCAGCCGCGACGGGGCCGCCCGCGAGTTCCATGTGCTCACGTGGGAGCAGGCGGGCACCCGGCGTCGAGATCCGGCGTACCTCGCTGTCTACGCGCGTGTCGCGGCCGACGCGATCATGCGGCAGGAGGGCAGCGTGTGGCGCGAGCGCTGGCCGGCGGCGACAGCGCAGCCGGCGGCGGCCGAGCGCGTCCGGGTCCGCGAGATCGGCATGCTCGATGCGAGCGACGCGCTTCTGCTGGACATCAGCGCTGATGAGGCACGCCATGGATTCGCCGACACGGTGACCGAGCGGATTCATGTGCTGGGTGGCGGTGCCTTCAATCCCGGTGGGCGGTGTGCCACATGTCCTGTCCGCTACGAGTGCCCTGGGCCCGCGCGCATGCCCGGAGTGCTCGGTGTCGCCGGGCCCGCGCTGTGGACGCGCGCCCTGAGCCCTGGTGACCTCACGACCGCGCGCACCTGCACCTGGCAGGTCCACCTCGAGCGTGAGCTGTCGCTTCCCCGGGCTCGCCGCGAGACGACCGAGGCCATGTTGCGTGGGACCCACCTGCATTCATGGCTCGAGCACGCGCACGCACGGCTCGTGCCATGCTCGCTGGACGACCTGCCCATTCCGGGCGAAGGGGTCGGCGATGTCGGTGAGATGTTGGGCTGGGACGACCCGACGTACGCCGCGCTGCGGCCCTATCTCCTCCAGCATCTCGAGGGCTGCCCGTTGAGAGGAGCCGACGTCGTGGCTGCCTACCCAGAGCAGACACTGACGGCCTGGGACACCGACGTCGATGTCGTCATGAGCACGCGCGCGGACCTCGTCGTAGAGACGGCCTCGGGGTATCTCGTGCGCGAGACCAAGAGCGTGGGCGTCCACACCGAGATGCCGCAGACCGCCTCAGAAGTCTTCGAGCGCTATCCGCAGGTCGCCGTGACGCTATGCCTGCTCGCCGACGGGCTCGATCCCCTGACCGGTGAGGTCACGTCCGACGTGCGTCCTGCTCGCGTCGAGGTCGAGATCCTCCGCGCTGATGGTCGAGAAGTCCGCGGGTTCGACACCACCGACGCCGAGGCCGTGCTGCTGGCACGTGCGAGCATCGCCGAAGCTGTCGACACGATCCTCTATTCCCCTGCAGAGCCGTCAGTGGGCCGGCACTGCGCGTGGTGCCCGGTCTCGCGATGGTGCTCCGCTTATCGCGACCAGGCACTCAACATCCTCACGGGCGAGACGACCACGACGGACGACGGGGAGGCGTGGGACGGTGCTGCCGACGAGCGACCGCGGATGTCGCTGCTCGCCTATGCGGAGTCGGTCACCATCGACATCGACTCCGACATTCCCTTCTGAGATGGCTGACGGGTCCGGGATATGCCACGCTCATGCCATGGCGGAGCCGAGTAGTCCCGAAGTAGTCCCTGTGCCGTGGTCCGCGCGGGCGCCACAGCGCTACGTCTTCGCCGTGATCGCGGTCGTGATCGGCCTCGCCGTCGTGGTGACGGCGCTGGCCTACATCCGTGCCGGCACCGGGGGGGTCGTGCCCTTCCTCATGATCACGGTCGGGCCCATCCTCACCATCGTCTACGTCTATTACTTCGGCTTCCGCAAGTTCGACCAAGCCGACTAGCGGGCCCGAGCGGGCGCTTGGATCCGCGGATTGCCGCACGACTGCACCAGGACCCTCAGTGCGCTTGACTCCCGTGAGTCCACCGACAAGCGCCAGCGCCACTTCACGGCGATCCAGTGACTGACGTAGGTGCACCGATACGACGTGCGCGGCGGCAGCCACTCCGCAGGGTCCTGGTCTCCCTTGGATCGATTACTCGATGCGGTCACCGCAATGAGGCTGCGGGAGTACCCGAGATCGTTGGCGAAGGCCTCGCGCGTCGCCGTCGTCCAGCGCCTGGCACCCGAGGCCCAGGCTTCGGCGAGCGGGACGAGATGGTCGACATCGAGCTGCGAAGGATCGCGCACGGTGACGCCATCGAAGGCCGAGAACCATCTCCCCCTACCCACCGGGCATCGCGTCCCCGTGCTCGGACCCTTGCGCGCCTCCGTGATGAGGACACGATCGCGCACGTCGCAGTCATTGCCGAGGTAGTCCCAGTGCGGGAAGAGATCACGGTCATATCCGCTGGGCTGCTCCGCGGTGACCGGCAGAGACCGCAGGAGCGACAGGACTGAGCGCTCCTTGGCGAGCGCGGCCGGGGCCTGGAGGAACGCGACGAATCCGAGGGCGCCAAGGACTGCGGCTGCGACGTGCCAGCGCCTACGCATCACTGCTGCCCCCCGATCACCATTGCGTCCGACGACCCTAACCCGATGACGGCCGCAGTCGCTCACCGGCGACATCACGGCTGATCTCCACGAATCGATCGAGTGCGATGGAACGACGCGACGCCGGTGGCAGCGCGAGCAGGATCGATCGCGGCGGGATCGGCGGATCTGTCGGCAGGACGATGACCTCGGGATCATCGAGATCAACTGCCAACTGGGGCATGATCGTTGCGCCCATGCCGTTGCGCACCATGGCCTGCTTGGCACCATTGTCGTTGGTCCGAAAGACGTAGCTCGGAGTGACGCCTGCGTCACGCAGGTGCTGGTCGATATAGGCCTGGGAGGTGCCCGGGTGCTCTCCGATGAGGCCCATAGTCGCGAGATCGCGTAGCGGCACGGATGTGGTCGCCCCGTGGTCGCCGTGGCGAGCAAGGACCGCGACGAAGGGATCGGTGCCGAGATCGATCATCTCGAAGGAGTCGTCCTGCAGGGGTCCGGCGAGAAATGCCACGTCGATGTCACCGTCATGCAGCCGCTCGATCAGCGGCGAGTTCTCGTCCTCCTCGATCGCGCGCATGATCAGACCGGGGATCTCCTGACGGGTGCGACCGACGATGTCGGGCAGCAACTCGACCGCGACGCTTTGGAAGGTGCCGACGATGAGCCGGCCGCCGGTGCCCGCGGCGATGTCCGAGACCTCATCGCGCGCCGCGTCGAGGCGCTCGAGGATCACCTCCGCATGCCGCAGGACCGCCCTGCCGACCGGTGTGAGGATCACCGGTCGAGGCCCGCCGGGTCGATCGAAGACCGGGCTACCGGTGAGTGCCTCGAGGCCGGCGATCTGCTGGCTGATCGCTGCCTGCGAGTAGCCGAGGACATCAGCGGCACCGCGGAAGGTTCCCTCCTCGGCCACCGCCCGCAGCGCCTCAAGATGACGCACCTCGTAGCGGGCCGGTCCGAAGGGCACAAACATAAGCATAAACGATCAACACGATGAATTCTCATCGCTTTACGTGAACCTCAATCATCCTTAACCTCAAGATGTCGGATTCCCCCCGACGCATTGGAGAAGGAGCAGTCATGACCCTCACCCGTACCGCACTTGAGGGCCTGGCCCGCCGCGTCGCGGAGTCCGGCCTCGCCGCCGCGACCCCCGTCGACCTCAACCAGCTTGCCGAGACAGCCGAGGGCGTCGGCATCAGCCCGGTCGTCCGCGGCGTGATGATCGATCCGTCGGAGCCCCTCGTCGCCCGCGAGCGCGCCTTCAGCATCATCGCGTGCGCCATCTCGGGCCGAGTGCGCAGCGCACACGCTCTCGCCGCCTGACCCCTTTCTGCTCTCCGCGCCTGCCATCCTGCTGGGGTGGCAGGACCGATCGATCCGGAGATCGCGGCGTGGTTGCGTGACTTCCCTGCGCCGGATGTCGACTACCGCGACATCGACGCGGTCCGCGGACTCTTCGCGGACTACATGGCTGACGAAGGTGGCCCTGCCCCGCGCTGGCCGCGCGATGACGTCGAACTTTCCACCATGTCCGTCGGGGGTGTGTCCGCGCTGATGTGGCGACCGCGCGGCGTAGATCGTCCGTTGCCGGTCGTGCTCGCCTTCCACGGTGGTGCCTTCATCGTCGGAGCACCGCTGGGCGCCGAGCGCATTGCGGTGCCCCTGGCCGCCACCCACGGCGTCTGCACCGTGAGCGTGGGCTATCGGCTCGCGCCCGAACACCCGGCACCCGCCGCACTCGACGATGCGAAGCGCGCACTGGCCGGACTGGCGAGCATCCCCGGGATCGATGTCGACCGGGTCGTCGTCCACGGGTCCAGCGCCGGCGCCGCCCTCGCCGCCGGCCTCGCCCTTCATGCACGCGATATCCGCCTGCCGATCGCGCTGCAATCGCTGAGCTGCCCGGCGCTCGACTGTCGCACGCCCGCGACGACCGACGAGGGTCACTCCATGCGAGGGCTCTCACCCACGCTCAGTCGCGAGTCTGTTGAGGCCATGTGGCAGCACTACCTGGCGGATGCCTCGCTGTCGAGTGAGGGGATGTCCTACGTCGTCCCTGCGCTCGCCGCCGATGTGTCCGGGGTCGCGCCCGCGCATATCACGGTCGCCGAGTGCGATGTCCTGCGCGATGAGGGCATCGACTACGCCCGGCGACTTCGGCAAGCGGGCGTGACTGTTGGTGTTGATCACGTGGCGGGTGCGGTTCACGGCTTCGACGGCCTGCTGCCTGACGGTGCACTTGCGCGCGCGGCACTGGCCAAGCAGGTCGAGGCGATCGTGTCCGCTGTGACGGACTAGGGCTCACTCGGTGTCGGCGAGGGTGTCGGGATGATCGTCGTGGGGCAGTTGGCCGAGAAGAACCCCTCGACGACATCGACGCTGTCGACGAACGCCGGGTCCGCGAACTGCGTCTCTGCCTCGACCGCGAGGGGCGGCAGGTCACCGTTGCCGCTAATGACGTCGCGTACTCGGTCGGCGAAGCGCTGGGACACAGCGACGAAGCCCTGGGCGTCCGGCGGGAGGCCCGGGAGCTGGTCGACGATCGCCCGCGCTGACAGACCGAATTCGGCGGCGGCCGGGCCGGCGATGCTGGGCTCGTTGGCCTCCAGGGCCGTCACCATGTCTCGGAAAGAGACGGAGTAGTTGGCGATCGACTGAGCCGCCGCCTGGCAGTCGATCGTGATGTTGTCGGCAGGCGACAGCGTCGACCCCGACCCGCCGCACGCGGTGAGCGTCAGGGCCGCCAGGCCCGCCACGACGACGTGCTTCATCCTGGCACTCTAGGCGGGCACGCCCGGCGTAGCGAGCGGGGATATGCGGCTTTGTGCATACGCGTGGCTATGAGCCCCGGCTGCCCTAGGTTCGCCACAACAGATCCGACTACCAACGGAGTCCCCGTGTCCGAAGCCAATCCCGTCCTGCCCGGTGCTGAGCCGTTCGAGACGAACAAGACCCTGGCCATCATCGCGATCGTCATCGGAGCCATCACCTGTGGCTGCCTGACCCTGATCTTCGGCATCCTGGGCGTCGTCTTCGCCAACAAGGCCCAGACCTTGTGGAACGCCGGAGACGTCGCCGGAGCCAACAGCGCGGCGGGCTCGGCCCGGATCTTCTCGATCGTGGGCTTCGTCCTCGCGGTGGTGTGGCTCGTGTTCGCGATTATCGGTGGTGCGGCGGGCTTCATCTCGGTGCCCTTCAGCAACTAGACCCTCGGGTCGCCGAAGAGTCGGCGACGCGGGACGATAGGGCCGTGACCCACGCGGACGTTCTCGTCGTCGGAGCCGGGCCTGCGGGCTCAGCCGCCGCGGCCTGGTGTGCGCGCGCAGGACTCGACACCGTGCTCCTCGACGCCGAGGAGTTCCCCCGCGACAAGCCGTGCGGCGATGGCCTCACCCCGCGTGCCATCGCCGAACTCGATGCCCTCGGTCTTGCGCCGTGGCTCGAGGGTCGCGCCCGCAACCGTGGCCTGCGCGCTGCGGGCTTCGGGCAGCTCCTCTACCTGCCGTGGCCCGGAGGCAACCTCCCCAACTACGGCGGGGCGGCGCCACGCCTGGAGCTCGATCATGCGATCCGCCAGGTCGCTCTCGACGCTGGAGCGCGTCCCCTGGAAGGTGCGCGCGCGGTTGACGTCGTCCGCGACGGTGACCGCGTCACCTCGGTGACCGTCAAGACCCGTGGCGGAGTCGAGGAGATCACCTGCCGGCGACTCGTCGTCGCCGATGGCGCACGGTCGCAACTTGGTCGCGCACTCGGCCGCGAGTGGCACCGAGACACGGCGTACGGCGTGGCTGCGCGCGGCTACATCAAGTCTGGCCGCAGTGACGACGAATGGATCTCCTCGCACCTCGAGCTCCGTGACGGTGATGACCGCATCCTTTCGGGCTACGGCTGGATCTTCCCCCTCGGCGATGGCGAGGTGAATATCGGCGTCGGCACCCTCGCAACCGCCGAGCGACCCGCGGACGTCAATCTTCGATCACTTCTCACCTTCTACGCCGACGCCCAGCGCACCGATTGGGAATTGCAGGACGACGTGCGCGCCCCGTGGTCCGCCCTGCTGCCCATGGGTGGTGCGGTGAGCGGAGTGAGCGGCCCCAACTGGGTCCTCATCGGCGACGCGGCTGGCTGCGTCAATCCGCTCAATGGCGAGGGGATCGATTACGGACTCGAGACCGGCCACCTCGCCGCGCAGGTCATCACCTCGCGCGGACCGAGCTACGACCTCTCGACGATCTGGCCGGGCCTGCTGCGCGAGAGGTACGGCGAGGCATTCTCGATCGCGCGCCGACTCGCTGGGCTCATCACCGTGCCGGGACTGCTGCCGACCCTCGGTCCTGTGGGCATGCGTTCGCAGATCCTCATGACCATCGCCCTGCGCGTCATGGGCAACCTCGTGACCCCCGAGGATCGAGACGTGACCGCCAGGGTGTGGAGGGCAGCGGGTCGCGCCTCCGTCCGACTCGACGACCGCCCGCCCTTCAGCTGATGACCACGGTCGCGATCACGGGCGTCGCCGGCTTCATCGGCGCTGCGATCGCACGCCGCTACGCCGATGCGGGTGCCACCGTTCGTGGTCTCGACCGCCGCCTGCCCGATGCTGACGATCCGCTGACACCCGATGCCGACCCTCGGGTCGAGTACGTCGTCGGCGATGTGAGCCGGCCGGCGGACCTCAGGCGCCTCATGTCGGGAGCAGACGTCGCCATCCATACCGCGGCCATCGTGGCCGAGTCCGGTGACTGGGCAGACTTCGACCGGGTCAATGCCCAGGCACCGCGCTGGGCGGCCCTGGCCGCCCGCGACGCCGGGGTGCGGTCCTTCGTGCACCTGTCCAGCGTCATGGTGCACGGCTTTGACTTCCCGTCCGGCGTGAGCGAGGACGGTCCTCTCGATCACGCGGCCAACCCATACTGCGCCACCAAGATCCGCGCGGAGCATCAGCTCCGCGATATCGACGTACCCGGTGAGTTTGCCGTGCACATCGTGCGCCCGGGTGATGTCTACGGTCCCTACTCCACGCCATGGATCGTCCGCCCGGTGCAACACATGCGCGATCGCACGTTCCTCTACGTCACCGGCTCAGTGATCAATCACGTCTACATCGACAATCTCGTGGATGCGATTCAGACGGTGGTGGAGGCCGGCGACGCCATGAGCGGCGTCCCGGTGACAGCGACGGACGGCGTTGCCACGCCAGCGCGTGAGTTCTACGGCTTCTACGCCGAACAGTTGGGCATGGGATTCGCGCCGACCGTGCCGGGGTGGCTTGCAGAACCCGCAGTAGGGGGACTCGCCACCCTGCTGCCCGATGGGCTGCGTAGGCGACTCGACCTCGATCGACAGTCGATCCGCTATCTGCGCAGGAGCACCTCCTACGACACCTCGCGTCTGCGCTCCCTCGGGTGGGTGCCGCGTGTCGGACTCGTCGAGGGGCAGGAGCGGACAGCGGCGTGGCTACGACAGGTCAACCTGCTTCCCGCGACGTAGGCTCCTTGTATGGAGTTGCGCCAGTCCCTTACGCCCGGTCGACGAGGGATGCTGGTACGACTGACCGCATCGGAGGGGATGCGACCGGCACTGCTCGACGCGCTGCACCGATACAGCGACGGCCTCGAGGAGGAGCCGGGCACAGAGGTCTTCATCGTCCATGTCGATCCTGATGACGCCAACATCGTGTGGCTCTATGAGATCTTCCACGATGACGATGCTCAGAACGACCATCGTGCCGCAGAGGGCTTCGCTCAACTCATGACCGAGTTGCCGGATGTCCTTGGGGCACCTCCTGCGATCCTGCGACTGGATCCACTGCGGATGTCGGTTCAGGAGCAGGTGCTCAGCGAGGATCTGACCTTCTGAGCGGCTGACTCAATCGCCTTCGGGGGGTGTGCACCTGTCCGTAGGATGCGCGCGTGCGCTACCTCGTGACAGGCGGAGCGGGATTCATCGGCTCCCACTACGTGCGATCCCTCCTCGACGGGAGCCTCGGCAGCGACGTCGCACAGATCACCGTGCTCGACAAGCTCACCTACGCCGGCAATCTCGCAAACCTCTCCGGGGTGGTGGACGATCCGCGCTACTCCTTTGTCCAGGGGGATATCTGCGACGGCCAACTCCTCGATGAGGTCATCCCCGGTCACGATGTCGTGATCAACTTCGCCGCGGAGACGCACGTCGACCGCTCGATCTCCGGGCCACAGGACTTCGTCGTGACCAACGTCGTGGGTACGCAGTCGCTTTTCGACGCGTGCCGCCGGCACAGCACATCGAGGGTCGTCCACATCGGCACCGATGAGGTCTACGGCTCCATCGAGTCAGGCTCGTGGACGGAAGACTCACCCCTCGAACCGAATTCGCCGTACGCCGCATCCAAGGCGGCGGCCGAGATGCTCGTGCGCGCCTATCACCGCACCTACGGCATGAACGTCTCGAGCACGCGTTGCTCCAACAACTACGGGCCCTACCAATATCCCGAGAAGGTGATCCCGCTCTTCGTCACCAACCTCATCGACGGCCTCAACGTCCCGCTCTACGGCGATGGCCTCAATGTGCGCGACTGGCTACACGTCGATGACCACGTCCGTGGCATCCAGATCGTGGCGGAGCGCGGCGAGTCGGGCGCGGCGTACAACATCGGCGGTGGCGTCGAACTCACCAATCGGCAGTTGACCGAGCGAATCCTGGCCAACATGGGCAGGAAGTGGGAGACAGCCGTCGAGCAGGTGCCGGATCGCCTCGGGCACGACCGGCGCTACAGCGTCGATGATTCGCGTCTTCGCGCCCTTGGCTATGCCCCTACGCGGGACTTCGATGAGGCGATCGACGAAACGATCGCGTGGTACCGCGAGCATCCGGAATGGTGGCGACCCTTGAAGGGTTCTGCATGAGCCTGCCCGTCGACGAGAGGACCATCTTCGGTCAGCCTCGTCCCATCCAAGTCGTCGGCTAGCGGGAGCGCGGGGAGCGAAGGTAGTTGTCGAGATTCGCCGGCTTCAAGCCCTGGGCCCGAGCGGCCGTCACCGCCACCTTGAGATCGACGGCGAGATTGCCGGTGTAGTGCAGCAGGATCACCGAGCCGGGCTGGAGACCCCCGCCGTACCTCGTCGTCAGGCGCCCCTGGTCGACGACCGCATCCCACATCACGATGTCGGTGATCTTGCAGCGGCGCGCGATGTCATGCAGGGTCGAGCCGCTAGGCCCGGCACCGTAGGGAGGCCGCAGCATCCACGGCTTGGCGCCGAATGTGCGGCGGTACTCGACCTGCACCGGGCACACCTGGCGCTTGATAAGCCCCGCATCGCTCGTCGCGAGGCTCGCGTGGGTCGTCGTGTGGTTTTGGATCGAGCCCCAGCGGGAGATGCGCTCGAAGTAGCGCACCTTGCTCCCCGTGACCTGCGACGACGTGAGAAAGCTCGTGATCGGGATGCGGTGCTTCTCGACGTATGCCAGGGCTGCCGATGGCGTGATGATCCCGTCGTCGACTGTGATGAAGACGACGGGGTCCTTGGTGTCGACGCGATAGGTGATCGGCAGGGCCTGCGCCCGGGCGGGCACCGCGATGGCCAGGGTCAGGACCATGCAGGCCAGGGCGGCGACGCGCTTCATGGGAAGAGTATGCGCCGTCCCGGAAAACAATGTGGGGCCCGGGCTGATGCCCGGACCCCACATTGTCAACGACTGAGGACGACCTACTTGCAGGCCTTCTTCGTCTTGCAGATCACCTCGTTCTTGAGCTCAGTCTGGATCGTGCCGATCGCCTGGCCGGGCTGCAGCACGCTCTGACCGGGCCCGAACAACGCGGTGTTGAAGATGTTGGCGACGTCTTGATCTCGAACGCTGACCGTCCCGCCACCTGTGAAGGTATCAATGCGCTTGAAGTTCTTACCAACCTTGCGGACCTTGCCCATCTTCCATTCGCCGGCCCAGTCGGCAATCTCAAAACTTCCCAGTCGCTGACCGTTGAGTCCGTCGAAGGGAGCCATCCACTCGGGGATTCCGGTCACGACGCCCTCAAGAACGGCGCCCTCGCTGTCGGGCGACGTTGCGAACGTGATCCACGGCTTCGCGAACTTCAAGGTGACGCCCGTGTTGGCACTTGTGATGGTGAGGTCGCCGCTGTGCGGGATTACGCCGTCCGTCTTCGGCTTCGGAGCCCGTGGGAATCTGACCTCCGTGTAGCCGGTGGACCCATTGATACTTGCCTTGGCGGCACCGCTGACTCCCAGTGTCACGCCGGCCGCAGCGAGGGTCTCGACCAGGTCAGGGGGCAAACTCAAGACGCTCGCACCTGTGGACTTGGCCTTATTCTTGGCGGTGGCCGGGGTGGCCGCGACCGCGCCCATGCCTGCGACGAGCGCCACGCCAGCGGCAACGCTGACGAGCTTCTTTGCGAGATTCATGAATCCTCCGTGGGTCTACGTGCTTCAGACCCCCGGGGGGGCCCGCCGCCCACGGCGGGCGGCCACTTGATACTCACAGAGCCCGGC
The DNA here is from genome assembly GCA_041164085.1 of Actinomycetota bacterium. Lineage (GTDB taxonomy): Bacteria > Actinomycetota > Actinomycetes > S36-B12 > S36-B12 > Mxb001. The sequence goes on along the minus strand of JBEAQC010000139.1, from coordinate 10,347 downwards.
CGCCCATGCACGCCGAATGTCCAGATTTCCCAGACTGTGACCCTCGGGAGAGGATGGCCCCCATGCCAGCAGGCCTGCTCTTCGATCGGCTGTGGGCGGCTGTCGGGGCCGACCACGTGCTCACCGACCCGGATCTGATCTCCCCCTACGCGACCGACTGGGGCGGTCGCTGGGGAGGACCGGCCCTGGCCGTTGTCCGGCCAGGCTCGACCGACCAGGTGGCCGATGTGGTGAAGGCATGCGCGGACGCGGGCGTGCCGGTGATCGCTCAGGGAGGCAACACCGGACTCGTCGCGGGCGGCGTCCCCGCATCCGATCCGGGTCCCCTGGGCCCACCCATCATCATCTCCACCCGAAGGCTCACCCGGCTGGATCCGATCGACGATGTGAGCGGACAGGTCACGGTCGGCGCCGGTGTCACCCTCGGCGACCTGCACCGCTACGTGAGCGAGCGCGGGTGGGAGTACGGCGTCGATCTGGCCGCGCGGGATTCGGCCACGGTGGGTGGCACCGTCGCGACCAACGCGGGCGGTATCCGTGTCGTGGCGCACGGCATGACGCGCGCCCAGGTGGTCGGCATCGAGGCCGTGCTGGCTGATGGCAGCATCATCGAGCACCTTGCCGGGCTGCCCAAGGACAACACGGGCTACGACCTCGCGAGTCTGCTCACCGGCAGCGAGGGAACGCTCGGCGTGATCACCGCCGTGCGTCTGCGCCTGCACCGCCCCCACGCGCCGTCATCGGTGGCGCTCATCGGCATCGAGACCTACGACGAGGCCCTCGACCTCATGCGGTCCGCCGTGCTTCCCCGTGTCACGCTGCTCGCCGCCGAGGTCACCGACCGCACGGGGGTGGAACTCGCGATGCGCATGGCAGGGCTGCCCTGGCCGCTCGAGCGATCCCATCCGCTCACCCTTCTCCTGGAGATTGCCGATGGCGGCGAGGGAGAGGGGTTCGACGCTGACGTGCTGGGCAATCTCGACGTCGCGATCGGGCTCGACGCGACCGAGCGCAGTCGACTCTGGCAATACCGGGAGCTGCAGGGGCAGGTCTTCACGGCGTACGCCGCTGAGCACGGCGCACCGCCCGCGCACAAGCTCGACATCTCCGTGCCGATGCGTGACCTCGCCGGGTGTGCGGCCATGCTGCGCGAGCGCATGGAGTCCTACCCCGGCGTTATCGCCTTCGGAGTGTTTGGCCACCTCGGCGACGGCAACATCCACGTCGAGATCGCTGGACCGGATGTCGACGACGAGGCTGTCGACATGCTCGTGCTCGGAGCGGTGAGCGAATTCGGGGGCAGCGTGTCGGCTGAGCACGGCATCGGCCGAGCCAAGAGCCACCACCTGCACATGTCCCGATCCTCGGCAGAGGTCGCGGCCATGCGCGCGATCAAGCAGGCGCTCGACCCCGAGGGCATCATGAATCCCGGAGTCCTCCTGCCGTTAGAGTCGCGGCGTGACTGAGGAGATCCCCGTCGTCGGACTGCGCGAGCCATGCCCCTGCGGCTCCGGCAAGAGATACAAGGCCTGCCACGGCAAGGCGCGCAATCGCGAGTCGGTCGCCCACGTGGTCCGACCCTTCGAGGGTCTTGCCAGTGAGTGTGACTGGGTCGCCTTCCGGGAGATCGTCCCCGCGGCCACGGCACCGCTCACCCTCAAGGACGGCACCGATCGGCGCGTCGTGCTCACCACGGTGCTGCCTCTCGCCTGGCCGGCCCTCGTGCGTGACAACGGCGACATCTACCTCGCGCTGCAGGTGACGACCGGATCCGGTGATCCGAGCCGCGATGCGGCCGACGCTCTCCTGCGCGCGCTGGAGAGCGCGCCCGGTGCCCCGGTGCCTCCCGTGGGGCTGCCCGGTCCGGGCCCACGACTGCAGGACCTCATCGCCGACGTGCCGCTGGATGTCACGATCCACGAGGACTTCGACTACTGGATGGCCGATGAGACGAGTGTCGACGCCCCCGGCGTGCGGGACTCTCTCGATCGCGCGAACAGCAAGGTCATGCCGACCGTGCGCTTGACGTCCGTGGACGCGGCGTACTGGGTGCAGATGGGTGAGAAGGTCTTCCTCCGCTGGGTGATGCCCTATGCCGAGGAGACGCTCCTCAATGCCCTGGCGCGACTGCACGCTGCCGGCGACAGTGGCCTGGCCGGTGTGCCATCGCGGTTTGTTGGATCGTTCCGCGCCGATGGCCTGCTCGTTCCCGTGTGGGAGTTGACGGAGGGTACGCCGTCCGCTGACGTCGAGGCCGCGGCGGCGGACTTCGGCACGCGACTGGCTGCGGCCCTGGCGGTCGATGAGCCCCTGACCTCAGACGAGCGTCGCGCACGCGCGGGCCTGCAGAACCGCCAGATCACGCTGCGCTAGCCGCGCGCATCAGGCCTGGACGAACTCCACGGCCGTCCAGACGGCGAGAGCAGCGAGCACCACAGCCGACACGAGCCGGATCCGCCACATCGCCACACGCCCTTGGAGCCACCCGCCGACGAGGACGGCGATGCCGGCGACCGTGATGAGCGCGAGCCACGCACCGAGATACACGGCCCAGGGATCGCCCGTGCGCGCGGCCAGGCCGGCGGTGAGGATCTGCGATAGATCGCCCCACTCGGCGGTGAAGAGCACGAGGAAGCTCACTCCCGCCACACGCAGCAGCGATGCTCCGGCGCCCGCCCGCGCCGCGGCGGCCTCCTCGAACTCCTCCGCTTCGGCGTCCTCGATCGATCGCTCAGTGCCTCGGGCCCGCAGCCCTGAGATGAGCATGAGGACCGCGCCGGCGACGAAGAGCACGAAGGTGACCCCGAGTACCAGACGCTGAGGAAGCAGGCTGAGCAACCCGCCGGCCGCGACGGCGATCGCCGTCTGGACGGCGAAGGCGGCGGCGACGCCAAGCCATACCGCGACCCGGCGGTAGCGGGTGGACAGCACCAGCGTCGCGATAAAGGTCTTGTCCGGGAGTTCCGCAGGGAAGATGAGCAGGAATGCGAGTCCGACCGTGGCGAGGTCGAGCATCACGACGCGGGTTCGTCGGCAGCCAGGGTGGGATAGACGACCGGGGTATCCGGCGTGCGGGCTCCCGTCCATGGCGCGCGGACGACGTAGAAGCGCTGTGCGAGGTGGTAGGCCGCGAACTCGTAGCGGCCTCGTATCTGACGGAAGATCTCGAACGCATCGTCGGCGGAGCGCTGGATCTCGACACCGGCAGACCGAATGTACTCAAGCGCCTTGTCGAACTCCTCGCGAGGCAAGGTCGATGGCTGAGCTTGGAACGTCACTCCCAGCGCGCGCATGTTGGAGACCTGCCCCTGCAGATTGTCGAGAGTGATCGCCTCGGCTACCTGGCTGATCCCGTCGGGTAGCCCGGCCAGCTTGTGCGATGACCGATCCCGAGAGGCGTGACGTGATGCCGTCATGCCGAACGCACTCACGGTCTCCTCGAGTCGGCGCTTCCACGGGCGTAGCCGCACGACCGAATCAATGCCCACTTCCGCGGCGCTGACGCTCAGGATTGTTTGCGAGCCTTGTTGCAGCACCGCGATCGTGCGAGGGTCCGGTGCCTCGGAGCGGATCGCGACGCGGATGGCGGCGGAGTCCAAGACCGCGACGAGTGAGATCAGCCAATTGCGGTCGGGCACTGACGAGCGAAATCGATTGAGGGCCGGATAGAGCGTCTGGGTCAGTCGGACCTGTGCACACCACGGGATCCAGTCGGTGTAGATCGTCGGCAGATCCGCGTCTCCCTCGAGCAGTTGCACGCGCGCCAGTGCCTCTGGACCCCAGGCGGGCGAGCCCGTGAGGCCGGTGGACAGGAGCACCCGGGACTCGCGGCTGAGATACGACGTGTACAGCGTGGGCAGGAATCCGATGAGGAGCGCGATCACAGCGGGCCCCGTCATCGCCGCAAGGAAATCGATCGCAGACACATCTCCGGAGGGTGTACCTATGAGTCCGAGTGTGAGCAGCCCGGAGCCAGCCTGCAGCGCAGAGTCGGCAAAACTGCCGTCGGTGACGCCATAGATCATCAGCGCATACCCCACGAGGAAGATCGCAAGCCACACCACCAGGGCGACGATGATTCCGATGGGCCCGCTCCAGGCCAAGATCCGGTCACGTCCCGGGAAGGTGCGTGCCATCCGCGCTACCGCGAAGAATGCCGCGTCGGTCAGGCGCAGCACGATCGCGTAGACGATCGAGATCGACATACGGGGGATCACCATCGTGCGCACAATGCTCAGGGCCGCTGTGGCGAGCAGGAGCAGACCGATGATGAAGGGGACCGCACGCACGATCGGGTCCCAGGAGCCCAGATCCCCCTCCAGTGCCCACACCACGCCTCGAGACTAGTGGTGCGGGGCGCGCTCGTGGCCCCACTAGGCTGCACCGGTGACCTGGGACCCGCAGATTGGCGTGCTGGTCGTCGGCGTCATTGCTGTCGTGGCCCTGCTGCTGGCAGTGGTCCTGGCCTGGCGGACCGGACGCATGAAGCGTCAGTACTCCGTCCTCTCGGCCGCGGATGGACGTGCGTCCTTCGTCGAGGTCGTCTCACGCAAGGCCGAAGAGGTCGAGGCCCTGCGGGCAGATGTGGCCGCGCTCGCCGCTGACCTGCGTGGCACCCAGCGAGAGTTGCAGCAGGCCGTGCGCCACATCGGCATCGTGCGCTACGACGCCTTCGGGGACATGGGCGGACGCATGTCCTTCAGTGCCGCACTCATCGATGACCACGGCAATGGCTTCGTCCTCAGCACGATCCATGCACGGAGCGAGTCACGCAGCTATGTCAAGGAGATCCGCGGGGGGATGGCCGAGGTGCACCTGTCCCCCGAGGAGTCTGCCGCGGTCGCTGATGCGGTCGCGAGCATTCCCCGCGGTCGGCTGGACTAGGACGGGAGCTTCACGCGGCCCATGCCGGTGAAGTGAGTGTTGGTCCACGGCGTGCCCTTGACGACACCCTTGACCACGCCGATGCCGTAGTCCGACGCGTGGACGACCTTCCCTTCGCCGATGTAGATCGCGACATGACTTGCGCCCTTCTCGAAGTAGAACGCAAGGTCTCCGGGGCGCGCATCCTTGAGCGAGATGCGCTCCGTCGCCTGGTACTGGGCCCTGCTGTAGTGCTCGAGCTTGACGCCCACGGCGCGCCAGGCGTAGACCACCAGGCCCGAGCAGTCGAAGACGTCGGGGCCTTCACCGCCTGAGCCATACGCGTCACCCACCTGGGCGAGCGCCCGGCTGACAACCTGCTCCCGAATCGCATCCCCCGCGTCAAGGGCCTCGCGATCACGCTGCGCCTTCTTGCGGTAGTCCGCTGCCGCCTGTCGGCTGGCGTCCTCGTGAATGCTCCCCCTGGGGACCTCCTCGGCGCCGGCTGTGCCGGCAGCCCCGACCGTGACGGCCGAAGCGATGAGGGCTGATGAGACGAGGGCGGTCGTGATGCGGGTGTTCCAGCGGGGCGAAAGGCGCATGCGCTCCTCTTCCGGCCGCCTCCCGGGCGAGCGCCAAGCTCGGATCCAGTACGGCGACCCGCGATCCCGGGTTACGAACCCCCGGTCGAGGGGCGCCGATTCGGCGGGCCGCTCGTCGGGGGCGTGTGCTCCCGTCGGCCGAGCGACCTGGTGAGGCTGCCATGGACCTTCGGGGACCGGTCAAACCCGCGTCCGCATAACGGAACGGTAACGGGACGCCACACGAGACACACTGGTCACTGGTCCTTGACAGGGGGCGGCGCCCTCCCCAGGGTCCCGGGAGCGACCCCGCGAGTCGGCGGAGCCGCCTCTGCCGGGCTTGGCCGAGAGGCGCTAGGCGGGGGAGCCGGACAGGGGCGGCGTGGCCGATGCCTCGGGCGCGAGCCCGGCGATGCGGCGTACGAGGTAGGGGGAGAACCAGCCGGCGTACTTGGCCTGGAGCGCGGGATCGCGCCAGTCGCTGCCCGTGACTATTCCCCGACAGGTGGGGCTGCCGCAGAGGCAGCGGAACTCGTCGTAATCGCTGGCATCGCACATGGCGTAGTCGAAGCTGAGCTCGTCCCCGGGGGCGATGTCGCGCATCGCCACGAGAATCTGCGCACCCTGCAGACCGCAGTTGGGCTCGCAGGAGTGGTTGAGCATGTCGCCGGGCTCGGGGGTGTCGCTGGAGACCAGATAGAGATCGGCATCGATCTGGATGGACCGGTGCTGGCGATCCAGGCTCATCGTCGCGAGTTGCTCGCCCTCAACCACCCAGCCGCCGAAGACCGCGACCGTCTCTCCTGCCGCGATGGGTGAGGTGACGTACGAGCCCCAGCCCTTGTCCCCCGCGGGCCGAGCCTCTGCCTTCGGTGTGAGCCAGTTGTAGTCCACGGTGTCTCCTTGTCGACCATGACTTGGCGCTCCGTCGCGCGGACGCGAAGTCTGACACGTCTGCGAGCCGGTGCGAAATCGTGCACCTGTCTGAACGTTCAGTCGGGTCGGCGCGGCATCTGATGTCTGAACCCCTAACCTGTCTGTCGTGATCGATCCCCGCCTGCTGCGCGAATCGCCCGATGACCTGCGCGAGTCGCAGCGTCGCCGCGGCGAGGACGTCGCCCTGGTCGACCGACTTGTCGAACTCGACGTGGCGCGTCGAGCAGCGCAGACGGGCTATGACGAGTTGCGCGCCGAGCAGAAGCAGCTGTCCAAGCGCATCGGTCCGCTCCAGGGTGCGGTGAAGAAGGGGGACGCTTCCGCCCAGGCCGAGCTCGATGACCTCATGGCCCGCGCCGGTGAACTCTCCGAGCGTGTGAAGGCTGCCGATGCCGCCGCCGACCAAGCAACCCGAGCACTCGATGAGGCCTGGCTCCAGATGTCCAACGTCGTGGACATGCGCGCGCCCGTCGGTGGCGAAGAGGACTTCGCCGTGCTGGAGACGGTCGGCACTCCTCGAGACTTCGCCGCCGAGGGTTTCGCGCCTCGTGACCATCTCGAACTCGGGGAGATGCTCCGGGCCATCGACACGGAGCGTGCGGCCAAGGTGTCGGGGTCGCGCTTCTACTACCTCACCGGTGTCGGTGCACTCCTCGAGATCGCGCTGCTCAACCTTGCGATGGCCCAGGCGACGCGCAACGGCTTCGTGCCGGTGATTCCCCCCGTGCTCGTGTCGCCGCGCGCGATGGAAGGCACGGGGTTCCTCGGCCAGGCGGCGGAGAACGTCTACCGCATCGAGTCGGATGACATGTACCTCGTGGGCACCGCTGAGGTTCCTCTCGCGGGACTGCACAGCGACGAGATCCTGCCCGCGGCCAGCCTGCCATTGCGCTACGCCGGGTGGTCATCGTGCTTCCGCCGGGAGGCGGGGTCCTACGGCAAGGACACGCGAGGCATCATCCGAGTTCACCAGTTCGACAAGGTGGAGATGTTCGTCTTCTGCGATCCCGCCGATGCCGAGGCCGAGCATGAGCGTCTCCTGCGATGGGAGCGCGACTTCATGGATGCGCTCGAGATTCCCTACCGCGTCATCGATGTCGCAACGGGTGACCTGGGCTCGAGCGCGGCACGGAAGTTCGATATCGAGGCGTGGATCCCCACCCAGGGTACGTATCGGGAGGTCACGTCGACCTCCAACACGACACAGTTCCAGGCACGTCGACTCGGCATCCGTATGCGCTCGGGGGACGACGTCCAGCCCGTCGCCACCCTCAACGGCACCCTGTGCGCCATGCCGCGCATCATCGTGGCGATCCTCGAGAACCATCAGCGCGCCGACGGCTCGGTCGCGGTCCCTGCTGCGCTGCGCCCCTACCTCGGGTGCGACGTCCTCGAGTTGCCGTGACGCTCGCGTCGCGTGCGCGCGGCGCTGCCGCCCTCGTCATGGGCGCTGCACTCCTAGCCGCGTGCACGACAGGTGCGGAGCAGGCGCAGTCCCCGTCCGCATCCTCGTCCACCGCCAGTCCTTCCGCGGAGCCGAGCACCTCGACGACTCCCACTCCCACTCCGAGCCCGTCCCCACCTCCGCTCACGCCAGGGACATCGCGCGGCGCACTCATCGTGGTCCAGCAGGCGGAGGACGCATCCCTGGTCGCGGGCGACCGCCCGATCCGGCTCACGCTGGCACGCACCGGCAATCGCGCGACGTGGTTCACCTCTCCCCCGCAGAGGCTGACCGGCACGATGACTACTGAGCAAGCGCTCCTCACACTCGGGTGGAGGCCTGCGGACGATGGCACCACATCGGTGCTGCCCAACCCTCGGCCCAATGGGCTCCTCGCCTATGCCGGAGGAGCGCTCGCCTTCACGGTGCAGCGAGCGAATGTGCGTGCTGACGGCACGCTCGTGCTGGACATCCGCCCGCTCGGGGCCACACCCGAGACCGTCGAGTCTTTCGGACCCGTGTCGTTGACACTCGATGGCGCACCCGGGGTTCTGGACTTCGCCGTCCCGGTCGGCGACCTCACCGTGCGCATCACGATCACCGGCCAGCGCAGTCAGCAGGCGGCCGTGCAGGTCCTCAGCCCCGATGGAGCGATCCTCGAGTCGGGCTTCCTCGCACAGCAACGGCCGGTCATCGACACCTGGCTCGACGTCACCGGCGAAACAACGGTGTGGAGTGATCCTGTGGTCACCTTCACCCCGCCAGAGCGTTCCAAAGCAGGCACGATCCGCCTCACCGGCATCGTCACGATAGACGGAGTCGACTCCGCCCTCGATGAGATCGCGGCTCGCTGGAGCGTGCCTCTCGGTTGATCAGGCCGGGACGGTGGGGATGTTGGCGAGGGCGGGCGCGAAGCGCTCGTCCGACAGCGTCTCGTCCACCATGGAGCCGGCGAGGTAGCTCTCGTACGCCGCCAGGTCGAAGTGGCCGTGGCCGCACAGTGCCGTGAGGATGACCGTCTCCTCGCCCGTCTCCTTGGCCTGCTCCGCGAGCCTGATCGCCTGGGCAATCGCGTGGGTCGGCTCGGGCGCCGGCACGATGCCCTCCGACCGCGCGAACTTCACCGCGCCGGAGAAGCACTCGGTCTGCGGAATAGCCACGGCGTCCATGAGGCCGAGCTCGTAGACGTGGGAGATGAGCGGCGCCATGCCGTGGTAGCGCAGACCGCCGGCGTGAATGGGGTCGGGGATGAAGTCGTGACCGAGCGTGTGCATCTTCATGAGCGGCGTCATACCGGCTGTGTCGCCGAAGTCGTAGGCGTAGACGCCTCGGGTGAGCGACGGGCACGACGCCGGCTCGACGGCCGTGATCTGCGGGTTGATCTTGCCGGCCAGCTTCTCGCGGAGGAAGGGGAACGACAGGCCAGCGAAGTTGGATCCGCCGCCGGTGCAGCCGACGATGTGCGTGGGGCTGTCACCTGCCATCTGCAGCTGCAGCAGGGCCTCCTCGCCGATGATCGTCTGGTGCAGCAGCACGTGGTTGAGCACGGAGCCCAACGCGTAGCGCGTGTCCGGATTGGTCGCAGCGACCTCGACGGCCTCAGAGATCGCGATGCCCAGCGAGCCTGACCAGTTATTGGGGTCCTTGGCGAGTTCCCGGCCGATGGCGGTGACATCCGACGGCGATCGGTGGATCTGCGCGCCGAAGGTCTCGATCATGAGGCGGCGGTAGGGCTTGGCGTCGTACGACGCACCGACCTGCCACACCTCGCACTCCAGGTCATAGAGAGCGCACGCGAAGGCAAGCGCTGTACCCCACTGGCCGGCACCCGTCTCTGTCGTGAGCTTCTTGGTGCCTTCCTTCTTGTTGTAGTAGGCCTGCGGGACCGACGTGTTGGGCTTGTGGGAGCCGGCGGGAGACACGCCTTCGTACTTGTAGTAGATGCGCGCGGGCGTCCCGAGCAACTTCTCGAGACGGTGAGCCCGGAAGAGAGGAGAGGGCCGCCACTGGCGATAGACATCGAGTACGCCGCCGGGGATGTCGACGTACCTCTCGCCCGTGACCTCTTGCATGATCAGGTCCATCGGGAAGAGTGGCGCGAGGTCATCGGGCCCGACCGGATCCATGCGGCCCGGATGCAGCGGTGGCGGCGGAGGAGCGGGGAGATCGGCGACGAGGTTGTACCAGGTCGTCGGCATCTGATCCTCGGTGAGCACGTACTTGTGCTGCTGAACGGTGTCGTCCATGGCTCCGCCTTCCGCACTGATCCACGAGGACGCGCATCCCCGCGGGGATCTGACCCGGACATCCCGGGGACTCGGACGCTACCCGACCTGACAGCATGGCGCGCGTGGATTCATCAGGTCAGCACCTCGTCCCGGTGCCCCGAGGGGTGCGCCTCATCGCTTCGGACCTCGATGGGACATTGCTGCTCTCCGATGGCTCGGTGGGACAGCGGACCCGTGAGTCGCTGGACCGGCTGTCGGACAGCGACCTCGACCTCATCATCGTCACGGGGCGCCC
>JBEAQC010000138.1:0-3597 GCA_041164085.1 Actinomycetota bacterium | reverse complement strand
ATGGGCGACGATGACTTCGTCAAGCCCCAGATCGGCGTCGCGTCCTCCTGGAACGAGATCACCCCCTGCAACCTTTCTCTCGCCCGGCTCGCTCTGGCGGCCAAGGAGGGGGTCTTCTCGGCAGGCGGATTCCCAATGCAGTTCGGCACAATCTCGGTGTCGGACGGCATCTCCATGGGTCACGAGGGCATGCACTTCTCGCTCGTGAGCCGCGAGATCATCGCGGACTCGGTCGAAGCAGTGATGCAGGCCGAGCGCCTCGACGGGATGGTCACCTTCGCGGGTTGCGACAAGAGCCTTCCCGGCATGCTCATGGCGGCGGCTCGTCTCGACCTCGCCAGCGTCTTCGTCTATGCCGGATCCATCCTGCCCGGCTTCGCCAAGATGTCCGATGGCTCCGAGCGCGAGGTCACGATCATTGATGCCTTCGAGGCCGTTGGTGCGTGTGCGCGCGGACTCATGTCACGCGAGGACGTCGACGCCATCGAGCGCGCGATCTGCCCGGGTGAGGGTGCTTGCGGTGGTATGTACACCGCCAACACGATGGCCAGTGCAGCTGAGGCCATGGGCATGTCCCTGCCCGGGTCTGCCGCGCCTCCGGCGGTCGATCGTCGTCGCGACGGATATGCCCGCAAGTCCGGCGAGGCCGTCGTCGAACTGATCCGCCAGGGCATCACCACGCGCGACATCATCACGCGGCAGTCGCTCGAGAACGCCATCGCTGTGCTCATGGCATTCGGTGGCTCCACCAACGCCGTGCTCCACCTCCTGGCCATCGCGCACGAGGCCAACGTCGAGCTGGATATGGAGGACTTCCATCGAATCGGCTCCAAGGTGCCGCTGCTGGGCAACCTCAAGCCGTTCGGTCGTTATGTCATGAGCGATGTGGATCGCGTCGGAGGTGTGCCCGTCGTCATGCGCGCGCTGCTCGATGCGGGCCTGATTCATGGCGACTGCCTCACGGTGACCGGCAAAACCGTGGCGGAGAACCTCGCCGATATCGCCCCGCCCGATCCCGACGGCGAGATCCTGCGCGCCACGCGCGATCCGCTGGCTGCGACCGGCGGCATCACCATCCTGCGCGGGTCACTCGCCCCCGAAGGTGCCGTCGTCAAGAACGCCGGCGTACCCGTGGACTCCTTCGAGGGCACTGCCCGCGTCTTCGAGCGCGAGCAGGGCGCGATGGCCGCGCTCGAAGACGGCACCATCCAGGCCGGCGACGTCATCATCATTCGCTACGAGGGCCCGAAGGGCGGCCCCGGAATGCGCGAGATGCTCATGATCACCGGAGCGATCAAGGGTGCAGGCCTGGGCAAGGATGTGCTCCTCATCACGGACGGGCGCTTCTCCGGCGGCACCACCGGCCTGTGCGTCGGGCACGTCGCTCCCGAGGCAGTGGACGGTGGCCCCATCGGCCTGGTGCGCACGGGCGATCGCATCCGCATCGACATTCCTTCGCGCACACTGGATCTGCTCGTCGATGAGGACGAGTTGGCACGCAGGCGCGCAGACTTCGCGCCCCTGCCGCCGCGCTACACGCGGGGGGTTCTGGCGAAGTACGCCAAGCTCGTCGGCTCTGCGAGCCGTGGGGCAGTCTGCGACTAGAAGGGTCTCCCCGTGAAGCTCATCCGTGTCGGCGCCCCCGGCGCCGAGGTTCCTGCTGTCCTCGGCAAGGCGGGGGAGCGGTATGACGTCTCGTCGCTCACGCGCGACTTTGACTCGGCGTTCTTCGGTGGGGGTGGCCTTGCTGACCTTCAGCGGCGCTGGGCGGCCGGGGAGATCGAGGGGCTGCCCACGCTGCCACTGGAGGCCCGCCTCGGTGCACCCGTCGCGCGCCCGGGTCACCTCGTGTGCGCCGGCCTCAACTACGCCGATCATGCTGCCGAGTCGGGCATGGCGATCCCTGAGGAGCCACTGCTCTTCACCAAGGCGCCCAACACGGTCATCGGCCCCACAGATGATGTCTTCATCCCGCGCGGGGCGACCAAGGTCGACTATGAGGTCGAGCTCGGCATCATCATCGGCTCGACCTGCCGCTATCTGGATTCGCCGGCTGACGCCTGGTCGTGCATCGCCGGGTTCGTCATCTCGAACGACGTCTCCGAGCGAAGCTTCCAACTCGACCGCGGCGGCCAGTGGATGAAGGGCAAGTCGGCCGAGACGTTCAACCCCCTCGGGCCGTGGTTAGTGACGACCGACGAGGTGGACGTGGCCGGGGGGCTGGATCTCTGGCTCGATGTTGACGGCCAGCGGCGCCAGACCGGAAGCACGACAGCCCTGATCTTCCCCGTCGACGTCCTTGTCCACTACATCAGTCAGTTCCTCGTGCTCGATCCCGGCGACCTCGTCAACACGGGCACGCCGCCCGGAGTCGCGATGGGGATGGCCGAGCCGGCCTGGGTGCGGGCCGGTCAGGTCGTGACCGCTGGCATCACCGGGCTCGGCGAGCAGCGCACGGCATTCGTGCCCGCACCGTGACGGATCCGGCGTACGCCGTCCCGTAATGTGACTGCCATGAGTGACGTCACCCCGAATCCACCCGCGCCCGCTGGCTGGTACCCGGATCCGCAGAATCCCGCCCAGCAGCGCTACTGGGATGGCGCGACCTGGACGGCGACCGCCCCCGCACCCGTGGCCGGGCCCACGACGTCGACCAATGCCGTCATCGGTCTCATCCTGGCGATCGTGTCCTGGGTGATCTGCCCGATCATCGCCGCGATCGTCGCCCTTGTCCTCGCGCGGTCGTCCGACAAGGAGATCACGGCTTCGCAGGGCCGGGTCGATGGCTCCGGACTCAACACGGCGACGCGGATCATCGCGTGGCTCAACATCGGCGTGTCCATTGTGGTGGGTCTTGTCGTGATCGTTCTCACCGTCCTCGGCGTGCTTTTCGCCGCTAGCGTCGCGCCGACCCTGGACCCGGCCATCAACGCCCGGACCGGGCTCGCGGACGGTCAGTACTCCCTGGATCCCAGCCTCAGGGTCAACGTCAACAACGAGTGCAGCTACGGCGGCACGGTGTCGATCCCGGGCAACGCAAACCTGGGTGATGTCACGGTCTACGGCACAGGACTGGCGCAATGCCCTGACCTGGTCGAAGTGACATCGGTCCAGTTCGAGGTACGCGACGGGGTCGCCCGCATCATCAGCGTGCAGTAGGCGCTACATGTCCTTGAAGGCGTCCCAGTCGGCGCCGATCGTGAGGCCGCCATCCAGCACGATTGTCTGACCCGTCACCCATGAGGAAGCGTCGCTCGCGAGGTAGACGACGGAGCCGATGAGGTCATCCGGGCTGCCCAGCCGTCCGATGGGGGTGATGTGGTCGAACCAGCGCTGCCGGTGATCCTCGCCCCACAGCGGCTTGGTGAACTCCGTCTTGATGACGAAGGGCTCGATCGCGTTGACGCGAATGCCGTCCGCCGCCCACTCGCGCGCGCAACTGCGCGTGAGTGACGACACACCCGCCTTCGTCGCGGCGTACACGGAGATCGTGTTGAAGCTGAAACGCGCGCTGAGCGAGCTCAGGTTGACGATGCACCCACGACCCTGGGGGCGCATGATGCGGTGAGCCTCCTGGCTGGCGAAGTAGATGGCGCG
>JBEAQC010000137.1:0-4211 GCA_041164085.1 Actinomycetota bacterium | reverse complement strand
ACGTGTGCCGGGACGCGCGGCAGCGCCGGTGTCAAACCGGTCGGGAGCAGCGCAAAGCGGCAGCCTACCCTCTGGGCACGCCGCTGTCGACCCCGGGGGGTACCGTCACCGGCCCTCGAGTGCGCCCCGGCCGCGGTCAGCGGTCCCCGGGGCGACAGGCCCCCGGGGGCGGGCGAACTCCTCGGCGTGGTGTCGGATACGAGCCAGTCGTACGGCCATGCCGTGCTCGACGGGCAATCCGGTCCCGGAGGTGTTGCGCGGATAGATCGTGACCCCGATGGGCCGCGGAGTCAAGTGACGACACCGGACTGTGACCACGCGACCGCCCGAGCAATCAGCCTGTCATCGGGCAAATCGGACAGACTGACCCATCTGAGCATGCGTCCCCGACACGGGAGGCTGCTGAACCGCTACCCCGCGCAGCGATGCTTCGAGCACAGTTCCGATCAGTCGATGCGGGCGATGTCCTGGCCCTGCTTGACGGTGCCCTCTTCCTCGATGAGGCAGGTAATCACGCCATCGACCGGAGCCTCCACGTCCAGGGAGACCTTGTCGACCATGACCTCGGCGATCACCTGGCCTGCTTTCACCGTCTCACCCGTGCGGGCGAACCAGGTCGCGACAACTCCCTCCGCGTCCGCGTCCTTGGACATGTGGGGAAAGGTGACGAGATGAGCCATGCAATCAGCCCATCACCTTGGCAATAGCCGCCTTGATCTTGTCGCGCGTGGGCAGGACCTCGTACTCAAGGACCCGCGCGTAGGGCACAGGGACATCGGGGTAGCACACGCGCTGCACAGGCGCCTTGAGCATGGACGGATCGTGGTCGGCGATGGTGGCGATGACTTCACCGCTCATCCCGAAGGACTTGTAGTCCTCATCCACGATGACCAGGCGCCCGGTCTTGGCGACCGAGGCCAGGATGGCCTCTCGGTCGAGCGGCACGAGTGAACGCAGGTCGAGGACCTCGACGCTGACGTCGCCCTCAAGTTCCTCGGCGACATCCAGGCAGTGCTGCACCGACATCGAAATGCTGACCACGGTCACGTCCGAACCCTCGTGAGCGATGGCGGCCTTGCCGATCGGGACCGTGTACTCCTCTTCCGGCACAGGCCCGATAGAGCGGGGGTTCTTGGCCATCCAGGGCAGGCCCATCACGCCCTTGTGGAACATGAAGATCACCGGATTGTCATCGCGAATCGCCGAGATCATCAGTCCCTTCGCGTCATAGGGGTTCGACGGTGCCACTACCTTCATGCCCGGCATGTGCGCGAATGAGGCCCACAGGCATTGGGAGTGCTGCGCGGCATCGGAGTACCCGCCACCCACGGCCATCATCAATACCATCGGCACCTTCACATTGCCGCCGGACTCGTAGTGGATCTTGGCCATGTGGTTGTAGATCTGGTCGAAGCACACCCCGAAGAAGTCGACGAACATCAACTCCACCACCGGGCGCATGCCCTCAACGGCTGCGCCGATGCCTGCACCGATGAACCCCGTCTCGGAAATCGGGGTGTCGATGATGCGGGTGGTGCCGAACTCCTCAAAGAGTCCGCCGGTGGATCCGAAGATTCCGCCGTAGGGACCCACGTCCTCGCCCATGACGAAGACGTTGGGATCAGAGCGCATCTCCTGGGCGATCGCCTCGGAGATTGCCTTCGCGGTCGTGACGCGCCGTGTGCCGGCATCGATCGTCGCAGTCATTACATGCTCCTCGTCTCTCGCCTACGCGAACACGTGCAGGTAGGCATCACTGGGCTTGGGCTCCGGGCTCTCCTTGGCGAAGGCGATCGCGGTCTCCACTTCCGCCTCGGCCTCCGCTTTGATCTGCGCCACGGACTCGTCGTCAAGCAGGCCCGCGCCCCGCAGTCGCTTCTCATACGCCGGAATCGGATCCCGATCGGTTGCTTCCTGCAGCTCATCGCCGCGGTAGGCCTGGGCATCGCCCTCGAAGTGACCCCAAAGTCGCACGGTGTGAATCTCGAGCATCGTCGGGCCGCCGCCGGAACGCGCGCGATCAACGGCGATCTTGCACGCCTCGTAGATTGCCTCAACGTCATTGCCTTCGATGCGCGCCGACGGCATGCCGTAGGCCGCGGCTCGCATGGATCCGTCCTTGATCGGCGTGGCCGTGTCGCGAGCCACCGAGATGGCCCAATCGTTGTCCTCGATGATGAAAATCACCGGCAACTTCCACATGGCGGCCAGATTCAACGCCTCGTGGAAGGCGCCTTGATTGGCAGCGCCCTCGCCCGCGACCGCCACTGCGACGTTGTCACTGCCCTTTCGGCTGAATGCGAAGGCCTGACCCACCGCCACGGGCATTCCCTGGGCGATGATGCCCGAGCAGGAGAAATGGTTGGCAGGATCGAACAGGTGCATGTGGCCGCCCTTGCCATGGCACAGACCTGTGACGCGTCCAAAGATTTCCGCCGTCATGGCTTTCATGTCGACGCCCTTGGCGAGGGCCAGATGATGGGGGCGGTGCGGGCCGGTAATGGCGTCCTCTTGAACCAGATTGGCGCACAGTCCCACCGCGACCGGCTCTTGACCCGCGGCGAGGTGCATCTCGCCGGGGATGAGGCCAGCGCCGATATCCCACTGGGGGGTCTTGTCAGCGTGGTAGTCGCGCTGAAGGGCGGCCTCATAGGTGCGAATGCGCACCATGTCCTTGTAGAACTGCACCCGCGTGTCGTCGTCGATCATGACGCTCCTTCCTGGGCGGATTCGACTCCCGCTTGATCTCGCCCCAGTGTGCGCACCGCCGCGTCGAGGCGAAAGAGGCTGAATTTCAAATGGTGATACGAGTTGGGGCAATTCCGCCCACGCGCCTGTGGGACCTCCCTACCATGGCGTGACGTAACCGGGATGGGGCTAATGTCTGAGTCCGCACCGACGCTTATTCAGTCGGTCCAACGCGCCCTCCACCTCGTGGAGGCTGTCAGCGCCCGACAGGGGCGCGCGCGAGCCAAGGAGTTGGCTCGTGATCTCCGACTTGGCCTACCCACCACGTATCACCTGCTGCGGACGCTGACCCATGAGGGCTATCTGAGCAAACTTGATGACGGTAGCTACGTGGTCGGCCCTGCCTTCATGCGCGTGGCGACCCAGGATCGAATGGCGGGCACCGTCGCCCGAGCCAGACCGGTCATGCAGGGCCTTCGAGACGAGTGGCACAGCCCGGTCTACCTCGCGGCGCACGTCGACGGGGAGATCACGGTCGTGGAGATCGTCGACTCCGCGAAGTCTCCCTCGATCGACCTCTGGGTCGGCATGAACGATTCAGCGCACGCGACGGCACTGGGCAAGTGCATCCTGGGCAGTCTCGAGGACGAGGAGCGCGAGGATTACCTTGCCCGCCACCCCCTGCATTCACTGACGAGGCGCACCGTCACCAGTCGATCGGCCCTTGAGGGCGAGATCCGCGCCAGTGCAGGTGTCGCCCGGGACCACGAGGAGTACGCGCTGGGCGTTCATTGCATCGCGGCACCGGTCATCACGGCGGACTTCCTGGGAGCGGTCGCGGTCGCCTGTCGCCCTGACCAGGTCGCAGGGGCGAAGGAGATGGCCATCATCACCGCGCTGACGAGGGCCTCTCGACGGATCCAACGCAGCATCGCCATCACCGACTAGGCCGGGCGCGGCGATCGCGGAGTCACCAGGTGGGTCCGCGGAGTGCTGCCAATTGAGTTCAACCATGTGGGGTGCCGGCCGCCTCTGCGGGTATCCGACAGCTGCCTGCATGGGGACACGCGAAGGGGGCGCCGGGATGATCCCGGCGCCCCCTTCGGCGCATGAAGCGAGCGACTACTTGACGGTGACCGTCGCGCCAGCGCCCTCGAGGGCGGCCTTGGCCTTGTCGGCGGTCTCCTTGTTGACCTTCTCCAGGACGGGCTTGGGAGCACCCTCGACCAGGTCCTTGGCCTCCTTCAGACCGAGGTTGGTGAGCGCGCGCACCTCCTTGATGACCGGGATCTTGTTGTCGCCGCCGGCCTCGAGGATGACGTCGAACTCATCCTGGTCGGCGCCGCCCGCAGCAGCCTCGCCGCCGCCACCGGCAGCAGGAGCGGCCGCAACGGCCACGGGGGCAGCAGCGGTGACCTCGAAGGT
Organism: Actinomycetota bacterium; assembly: GCA_041164085.1. Classification (GTDB taxonomy): domain Bacteria; phylum Actinomycetota; class Actinomycetes; order S36-B12; family S36-B12; genus Mxb001. The sequence continues at coordinate 98 of JBEAQC010000137.1, read as the reverse complement.
CTCCTCGAAGGCCTTCACGAACTCGGAGAGCTCGATGAGGGTCATCTCCTTGAACACATCGAGCAGCTCATCTGTGCTCATCTTCGCCATGGTGGCGT
>JBEAQC010000136.1:0-28807 GCA_041164085.1 Actinomycetota bacterium | reverse complement strand
GCCTGCTGCTGTGCATCTTCGGCGTCGGCCTGGCCGCATTCAGCCTCATGCTCGACTTCGAGGCGATCAAGCAGGGCATCGCGATGGGCCTGCCCGAGCGCGAGTCCTGGCGCATGTCCTTCGGCCTGCTCGTCACCCTGGTGTGGCTCTACCTCGAGTTCCTGAGACTGTTCGCGATCATCGCCTCCGGCCGCGAGTAGTCATGGTCGACGACGTGCGGGTCGAATTGGCCCGCGTGGTCGATCGGCTCCGCAGCATGCCGCTGACCCAGCTTGCCGCGGCGTGGGGTGAGTACCCCAGTCGAGCGGCGGGCGCCCGCGCACTCGCCCAGCGGCTCGCGGATCGCGCTGCGGACCTAGGGGGCCGACCTAGGCGCGAGGTCCCTGACGTCGGTGACGTCGCCGTCGGCGATCAGGTAGCCGTAATCGGCCGGGATCTGCTTGACCTGTCGCCCGACGATGACCTGCGCACGCTCGCGGCCGCCGACCTCAGGGACTTCCGCCTCAGCGTGTGAGGCGCTCTTCCCCTCCGCAAAAGCGACGCTTCGTCACGGTCTTGCGCCACGAAAACCGTGACGAAGCGTCGTTTTCGGTCCAACGCCCGTCAGGGACTTCGGCCTCAGCGTGTGAGGTCATCCTCGCCCACGAGCGCGGGCAGGATCTCCCCTTCACCACCGAGTCGCCAGGCGGCGATGACCTCGGGGAGCAGCGCCTGAGCCGCAGCGGCGTAGCCATCCGTGGACGGGTGGAAGCGGTCCTCGGCGAACATCACCTCGGGTCGCTCGTCGAACTCCGGGCCGAGTAGAGAGCCGAGCGGTACGGCGCGGCCACCGGCGGCAAGCGTGGCACTCGCCTGAGACGCGGCGAGGCGACGCGAGGATCGGCGCATGACCGTGCGCAGAGGCTGGGGCACCGGCTTCACCGTGCCGAGGTCGGGACACGTGGCCACGACGACCTCAATACCCGCGTCGCGCAGGCGGCGCACCGCGCGCCGCAGTCGTCGGGCGGAAAGGGCGCGGGGGACCAGGTGCGTGACATCGTTGGCGCCGATCATGATCACTGCTACATGCGGACGGGTCCACAGGGCACGGTCGATCTGAGGATCCAGATCCACCGTCTGCGCGCCGATGACGGCGTGATTGCTCAACGTCACCGTCCGGCCGGACACCTCCGACAGGGCCGTCGCGAGGATGGCACCCATGGTGTCGTCGGGGCGTTGCGCTCCCAGGCCGGCCGCGCCCGAGTCACCCAGCACGGCGAGGCGGATGGATGTGCCTGGACCCGATCCATATCGACCGTCGGCGTAGGGCGCGGTGGACCTCCGCGGGCCGATGCGCCTTCTGGCCTCGATCGCTTGGGCGGTGAGCAGGCCTGCGGCCGCGATCGCTGTGGCGCCGGCGGCAGCGGTCGCCCGGGTGAGGGGTCCGCGTCGCACTATGCGCCCCGCGAGGCCTTGGCTAGGAAGCCGCGCACCTGCTCCCGGGCGTCGTCGCGGATCTCTGGACCATGGGTGAACGCCGCGACGGCGTACTCGATCTCGCCGAGGACATGGGCGGTCTGGACGTTCTGGCGGAACGACGTGCACGCGAGCTTGGTCGGCCACGACATCCGCGCATTCATGTTGAAGATGCTGTCGCCCGTGATGAGTACGCCGCTTCTCGGGTGTAGGAGGGAGATGTGGCCCGGAGTGTGTCCCGGCGTATGCAGCACGCGCAATCCTCCAGCGACATCGATGAGTTGCCCGTCGACGAGCTCCTCCGCAACAGGAGTCGCCGTGAAGTCGCCCCATGGAGCTCTCGCGAGCAGCCGGCCCGCGGTGGATGCGCTGTCTCCGGGCGGTCGCGTGCCGGTGCGGACGTAGTGCGCGTCATCGGCATGCACGTCGACACCGTCCGCCGAGGTCTCGTCGACCATACGTGCCGCACCACCCGCGTGATCGAAGTGCGCGTGAGTGAGCACGATGCGCTGTACATCGCTCGGGTGCTTGCCGATCGACGCCAGCGCCGCGACGATCTTCTTGGGAGCGCGCTTGAGGCCGCAGTCGACGAGGGTGACGGAGCCATCGTCCTCGACGAAGGCAAACGAATTGATGAAGTCACCGAGAGTCGGGATGCGGTAGATCCCCTCGGCGAGGGCGACGGCAGGAGTGCGGGCCACGGGCCCAGCGTAGGCTCTCTTGCCATGCGCGTCGTCGACTCCGTGGTGGAGCTCATCGGCAATACCCCACTCGTGAGGCTGAGGCAGGTGACCGACGGCATTGCATGCCCGGTTTACGCCAAGGTCGAGTACCTCAATCCTGGCGGATCCGTGAAGGACCGCATCGCCACGCGCATGATCGAGGCGGCGGAGCGCGAGGGCTTGATCGGCCCCGGGGGCACCATCGTGGAGCCCACGAGCGGCAACACCGGGGTCGGCCTGGCGATCGTCGCGCAGCAGCGGGGCTACACGTGCATCTTCGTCTGCCCGGACAAGGTCTCCAAGGACAAGCAGGACGTCCTGCGCGCCTACGGCGCCGAGGTCATCGAGTGCCCGACGGCCGTCGATCCGGAGGACCCACGGTCCTATTACTCGGTGAGCGATCGCCTGGCGCGTGAGATCCCCGGAGCGTGGAAGCCCGACCAGTACTCCAACCCCAACAACCCTCTCTCGCACTACGAGACCACAGGTCCGGAGATCTGGGAGCAGACCGACGGCCGGATCACGCACTTCGTCGCCGGCGCCGGCACCGGCGGCACCATCAGCGGCGTCGGTCGCTACCTCAAGGAGGTGAGCGACGGTCGCGTGCAGATCATCGCTGCCGACCCCGAGGGCTCGGTTTACTCCGGTGGCACGGGTCGTCCGTACCTCGTCGAGGGCGTGGGCGAGGACTTTTGGCCGTCGACGTACGACGACACCATCGCCGACGAGGTCATCGCGGTCAGCGATCGAGACTCCTTCGAGATGACACGCCGGCTTGCGCGCGAGGAGGGCCTTCTGGTGGGGGGCTCCTGCGGGATGGCCGTCGTCGCCGCACTGGACGTCGCGCGCCGGGCGAGCGCCGACGACATGGTCGTCGTCCTCCTGCCCGATAGCGGGCGCGGCTACCTGTCGAAGGTATTCAATGACGAGTGGCTCGCGTCCTACGGCTTCGGGCCGGCGGCAGGCGACCGTTCCGTCGGCGATGTCCTGCGTGGCAAGTCCGGCGATCTCCCGCCGTTCGTGCACGCGCATCCCACGGAGTCGGTGCGCGAAGCAATCGACACCCTCCGCGAGTTCGGTGTCTCGCAGATGCCCGTCGTTCGTGCGGAGCCGCCTGTGATGGCGGCTGAGGTCGTCGGCTCGGTCGTAGAGCGCGATCTCCTCGATGCGCTGTTCACCGGGAAGGCGACACTCGCCGACACACTGGACCAGCACATGTCCGAGAAGTTGCCGCAGGTCGGCGCGGGCGAGCCTGTTTCCGCAGCGGTGGCCGCCATGGAGCACTCCGACGCGATTCTGGTCCTCGACGACGGCAAGCCTGTGGGCGTGCTGTCACGGCAGGACCTGCTCGGCTACCTCGCGGGCTGACGCCTCAGGTCGCACCCGTGTCAGAAGTAGAGGCGGCGTACCTCTTGCGGCCAGCCGCAGGCCATGGCGACCTTGCCCGCCCACATGCGCGCCTCGGAATCGTCGGCGACGTCGATGATCGTAAGTCCGCCGAGGTACTCGACACCGGTGCGATATGGACCATCGGCGAGGATTAATTCCCCGCTCGTGTCATCGGCATGTGCGGCCTGGGTGAGGTCCTCGTCGACTCCGCCCGCCGTGATGAGGACACCGGTCTCCCGCATCTCGTCTACGACGGCGTGCGCGAGCGGAGCGCGGCTGGCGAACCACTCGTCGGGATGATCTCCGACCCACTGCTGGTGGAAGTAGATGACGTACTGCGGCATCTACAGCGCCGGGAGCACGAGGCCGGTGTTGGCGTGGCAGCGGTAGCCGTTCGGCACCTTGTAGAGGTACTGCTGGTGGTACGCCTCGGCGAAGTAGTACGGCCAGTCGGCAGCCGGGGCAACCTGGGTGGTGATATCGCCATAGCCGCGTTCGGCGATCACGCCGGCGTACGCCGCTGATGTGCGCTCGACCATCCCGCGCTGCGCGTCGGTGGTGTAGTAGACGGCGCTGCGGTACTGCGTCCCCGTGTCGTTGCCCTGCCGGTAGCCCTGGGTGGGGTCGTGGCTCTCCCAGAAGTGCTTCAGAACGTCGTACGTCGTGATCTCGGCCTCGCGGTAAGCGATGCACACCGCCTCGGTGTGGCCGGTGCGGCCCGTGCACACCTCTTCGTAGGTCGGGTGGGGCGTGTAGCCACCCTGATAGCCCACGGAGGTGACGTAGACCCCGGGCAGGCGCCAGTAGATCTCCTCCGCACCCCAGAAGCAGCCCATGCCGAGGTAGATGACCGACAGTCCCGCCGGCCAGGGTGTCTCGGGCAGGTCGCGCAGGGGCGTGCCGAGCACCGCGTGATCCGCGGGGATTTCGAAGGGGTAGTGATCGCGCCCGGGCAGCGCCGCGTCGGGTGCCACCATCTGGGACTTGGCGGAGGAGAAGAGGAAGGCCATGGCTCCGAGTATGCCCCTAGCCCCACCACGCCGCTCCTGGGAGCGGATCCCACGCCCTCGGGTGCGGCTTCATCGACATCCAGCACCCCCAGCGCGTCGATGACGTCGTGTGGCGCCTCCGTGCCGCGGCCGGAGAGGTCTGCTCCTAGGCTCATCCCATGACGTCATGGGATGAAGCTGGGTTCGAGACGCGCGCCATCCATGCCGGTCAGGAGCCAGACCCCCAGACCGGTGCGGTCGTGCCGCCCGTCTACCAGGTGTCGACGTACGCCCAGGACGGCGTCGGCGGTCTGCGTGGGGGCTACGAGTACTCCCGCAGCGGCAACCCGACTCGCACGGCGCTCGAAGAGTGCGTGGCCTCTCTCGAAGGAGGCGTGCGCGGGCTGGCATTCGCATCCGGGCTGGCCGCTGAGGACACCCTGCTGCGCACGGTCGGTGCTCCGGGAGCGCACGCGATCATCGGCAATGATGCCTACGGCGGCACCTACCGTCTCTTCGCGAAGGTGGCCGAGCCCTGGGGCCTGGAGCACACGCCCGTCGACCTCACCGACCTTGATGCGGTGCGTGCGGCCGTTGCGCCGGGCCAGCCCGACAGCGGCGGCTCTGCCGTTGCGCCGGGCCAGACGCGGATCATCTGGGCGGAGACACCGACCAATCCGCTCCTCACCGTGGTGGACATCGCTGCCCTGGCCGAGATCGCGCACGATGCCGGGGCCCTGTTGGTCGTCGACAACACCTTCGCGTCCCCTTACCTTCAGCAGCCGCTCGCCCTCGGTGCGGACGTCGTGGTCCACTCCACGACGAAGTATCTCGGCGGTCACAGCGACGTCATCGGCGGAGCGCTCGTCGTACGCGATGCGGATCTGGGCGAGCGCCTGGCCTACCACCAGAACGCCATGGGCTCGGTGCCTGGCCCGTGGGATTCCTGGCTCGTGCTTCGCGGCATCAAGACGCTGGGCGTGCGCATGGACCGCCATAGCGCCAACGCGCGCGCGGTCGTCGACCTGCTCACCGGCCATCCGCGTGTCACCGAGGTCTTCTATCCCGGCCTCGAGGGCCATCGGGGCCATGACATTGCGAAGCGGCAGATGCGCGACTTCGGCGGCATGGTGTCCTTCCGCGTCGCCGGGGGCGAGCAAGAAGCCGTGGACATCTGCGGGCGCACCCGGGTGTTCACGCTCGGCGAGTCGCTGGGCGGTGTGGAGTCGCTCATCGAGCATCCCGGTCGCATGACCCACGCCTCAGCCGCCGGCAGCGCCCTCGAGGTGCCGGCCGACCTCGTGCGCCTGTCGGTCGGAATCGAGTCGGTGGATGATCTCGTCGCCGATCTCAAGCAGGCCCTCGGATGAGCACGAGCGCACCCGCGTCGGTGGACTGGACGGCGACGGGCATCGCGGGCGACGTGCGGTCGGGTCGGCGCAGCGCTGCCGACGCGGTCGGGGAGTCACTGACGAGAATCCGGGAGTACGACAGCGACATCGAGGCCTTCCAGGTCGTGCGTTCCGAGCGCGCCATCGCCGAGGCCGCCGCGATCGACGGGCGCAGCGACATCGCGTCCCTGCCTCTGGCGGGCGTGCCAGTCGCCATCAAGGACAACGTGCCCGTCGCCGGTGAGCCCATGCGGGTGGGGTCTGCCGCGTCATCAGACGCGCCGCAGCGTGAGGACCACCCCGTGGTGGAGCGCATCCGAGCAGCTGGTGGGGTCGTCGTCGGGCTCACCCGCGTGCCCGAACTCTGCGTCTTCGGCGCTACCGACTCCGTGTTTGGCATCACCCGCAATCCCTGGGACCTGGCCCGGACGGCCGGCGGCTCCAGCGGCGGGTCAGCGGCGGCAGTCGCCTCGGGGATGGTGCCGATCGCTCACGGCAACGATGGCATGGGGAGCGTGCGCATCCCCGCTGCCTGCACGGGCCTGGTCGGCATCAAGCCCGGTCTCGGTGTGGTGCCCGCGCATCTGGGCGCCACTGACTGGTACTCCATGAGCGAGAACGGCGCGCTGGCCACGACCGCAGGCGATGCCGCACTCCTGCTGTCGGTCATGGCGGGCGAGCCGTCGCTGGCTCGCATTCCCGAACTCGACGCGCGGCTGCACGTCGCTGTCTCCTTCCGTCCGCCGGTTGCTGGGGTGCCGGTGGATCCCGCCTGGGCAGCCGCTGCCGACACCCTCGCGTCCATGCTCCGACGAGCCGGCCACGAGGTGACGCAGGCGGATCCGCTCTCTGCCACGGACCCGACCGCCAACGCCGCGGCGATCGCCGGACTCGTGCGCTGGTTCGCCGGGACCGCGGCCGACGCCGATGAACTCGATGCGTCGAGGCTGGAGCCGCGTGTACGTCGCCACGCCCTGCTCGGGCGGCTCGTGCGACGTACCCCGCTCATGAGCGAGAGACTGCGCGAGTCCTGGATCTCCCACGCTGACGCGTTTCTCAGCGAGCACGACGTTCTCGTCACTCCCGCGCTCGCGCAGCCGCCGATCAACGCCCGACGGTGGTTCAGCGGGGGATGGTCATCGACGATGCTGGCCAACATCCGCTATGCGCCGTTCGCCGCGCCGTGGAATGTGGCCGGAATGCCGGCCATCGTGATCCCCATGGGTGTGCATCCGCAGGCGGGCACCCCCGTTGCGGCCCAGGTGGTCGCCCGACGAGGGTCAGAATCCCTGTTGCTCGCTATCGCGGCGTGGGTCGAGCAGGTGCGTCCGTGGCGGCGTACCGCTCCCGGATTCCCCGACTGACCCACCGCACGCGCTGGTCTAGGCGGGTGCAGTGCGGCGAAGGGTCTCGGGCATCGCGAGGACGAAGAGCAACGCGATGGCGGCGACAGCCGCGCCGAAGGCGAACGCCCAGTCGAAGCCGTAGAGGTCCAGCAGCAGGCCTCCGAGGAGTGGCCCGATGACGGCGCCGATGTCCGACACCATCTGGAACGCCGCGACCACGCTGCCGCCCTGCCGCCCGCCCATGATGTCGCCCACGACCGCGGACGGTGCCGAACCGAGGAATGCCGAGCCGACCGACATGACGACCATGCTGAGGAAGAACACGACGAGCGCCACTGAGAGCGAGCCGGTCGCGAGGTCGTCGACGACGAGCATGAGCATGCCGATGATGGTCGCGATCGTGCCCAGGATCATGGCGGGCCGTCGCCCGCGCAGGTCCGTCAGGCGACCCGCCGGCAGCAGGACGGCCGCCTGGACGACGGCGGCGACGAGGAACGCCCACCCCGACAGGCTCGGTCCCTGGCGTAGCCCTTCGACGACGAACAGCGGGATGAGTGCGCTGCGCAGGCCGAAGACGGTGAGCCCCGTCGTGAGATTGACGGCGAGCGCGGCGCGGTAAGCGCCATTGCGCAGTGCATCGCGCAGCTCGGTCCAGCCTCCCGGTCGTGGCGCGTCCGGCTCGGGACTTGGCTCGGAGTTGACCACCGCAGCCTCGCGAGCGGCGAGGCGCGCGGGTGACAGGAAGATGAGGGCGATGACGGTGGCCACGGCCAGCGTGCCGGCGTAGAAGAAGAACGGCGCTCGGATGGATACGGCGAGCAGGATGCCGCCGATGGCCGGGCCGGCTACTCCGCCGACGAGGAACCCGCCTTGCCACGCCGCCGAGGCGCGACCGCGCTGATCTGCATCCACGACTCGGAGTAGCAGAGCCATGGCCGACACGGTGAACATGGCGGAGCCGATGCCGCCGATGGCTCGCAGTACGAGCAACTGCGGGTAACTCTGGGAGAGGCCGGCGAAAAAGCTCGACACGGCGACGATGGCAAGACCGGCGGCCAGCACGTTGCGCTCACCGAATCGGTTCGTCCACGAGCCGGCGAATGGCGAGGAGACGAAGCGCATGAGCGCGAAGGCGGACACGACGGCGGACGCCGCTAGCGCGGACACTCCGAAGGAGTCGGCAAAGATCGGGATCGACGGGATGACGATCCCGAAGCCCAGCGCGACGAAGAAGGCGATGCTCGCGAGGACAGCCACCTCGACCGGAAGATCCTTGAGCAAGGGGAGGCGGCTACGCACGATCCTCGAGCCTACGCAGCGACGACCGGATGGTGTGGGCCGCCCTGGCGGGATGGCCGGGCACGGACGTCAGGCTGACCGGCGACGGCCGCGGCGGGAACGCACGTAGTCGGTGACGACGTAGTCGCCGAGTCGATCTCCGTCCGCAGCGAAGACCCGGCCCCCGCCCCGCCGCGCCATGGCGTCGAGGAATCGGGCAAGCCGGGGGTCGTCACCGAGCCGGAACCACGAGATCGGCACGCCCCGCCGCGTGAGTCGGTCGACACCGGCCACGGTGAGTTCGATGGTCTCGCGATCGGGGGGCCAGTTGAACCACCAGTCGAGGCTGCCTTCGAGGAGGTGAGCGGTGGGTTCGCCATCGGTGACGACCAGGCAGATGCGCTCAGCGTCTCGATGCCGGTCGAAGAAGCGTTCGGCGAGCAGCAGCGCGTGGTGGAGGTTGGTGCCCTGGATATCGGATGCGGCGAGGTCGACGAGTTCATCGGGCCGCACCGTGCGCGCGAGGTTGGCAAAGGCGATGATCTCGATCGCGTCGAGCGGAAACGCCGTGCTCGCGAGGGAATGCAGAGCCAGGGCTGTCGTCTTGGCGGGCCGCCAGGTGTCATTCATCACCATCGAGAAGGACTGATCCACCAGCAGTGCGACGGCGGCGCGCGTGCGAGTCTCGGTCTCGCGCACCTCGAAGTCCTCGGCCGAGAGACGGACCGTCGACTCGCCTTCGGCAAGGGATCGCCTTACGGCGTTGCTGACGGTGCGGACGACATCGAGAGGCTGCTCGTCGCCGAACTCCCAGGCGCGTGTCTGACCCGTGAGTTCGCCGGAGGCACCTGACGAGCGCACATCGTGATCTCCGCGGGGACCTGCCTGCATGTCCGCGAAGACGCGGCGCAGGGCCGTGCGGCCGATTCGCCGGATCGCCTTGGGTGAGAGTTCCATCCGCTCGGTGAGGTACCCCTGCTCTCGCAGATCTCGCTCGATCTGCCGCAACCGCTCGATATCGTCGACGGCGGCTCGACCGAGGGCGCGCTCGAGCGCATCGAGATCGATGTCGTCGAGGTCGGCACCGGCGTAGTCCTGACCGAGTTGCTGCTCGAGCGCCTCTAGGTCGGCCATCTCAGCGAGTGCCTCCGTGGCGTCCGGCAGGCCGAGCCCCTGTTCACCGGACATGCGCTGACGGCCGTTCCACGGCAGGTCCGGGCGAAGGGCACGCAGGTGGTCCTGCAGTTGGGCCATTTCGCTCGCGAGATCGAGGTCCTGCCACGCCTGCTCCATGAGGCCGGCAAGTTCCTCGCGCTGCTCGGGGGAGAGCGAGTCGAGCATGCGCTGCATCGCTGCCGCCCGGCGTGCCAGGTCGTCGAGGAGTTCCTCGAGGGTCTCGGGTCCGTCGGGGAAGAGTTCTCCGTGTTTGCGCATGAACTCCGCGAAGTCCTCGGTGGTGTCCTCCCCGCGGCGATGCTTGTCGAGCATCTGGTTGAGGTCGGCCATCATGTCCTTGATGGCCTGCTGGGCGGCGGGGTCGCCAGGGTTGCGCAATGACTCCGACATCTGCCGGAACTGCTGGTCGAGAACGTCGCGCTTGAGCAGGTCTCGAATCGCGTCGTACTCCGCGCGCGCTTCAGGTGAGCGCCAGTCGTAGTCAGCGAGTTCGCGCACTGCCCGCGAGGTGTCGTCGGGGAGCATGTCGAGCATGGCCTCGCGGAAGCGAGCTCCGTCAGTGGGCTCGGGGAAGAGCGCATTGCGCTCATGCTCCACGGCGCGGTCGAGGTGCTCGCGTACCTGCTCGAGCAGTCCATCGAGCCGTCCGGACCTCTGCAGTTCGCGACGCCGTTGAGCCAGGCGCTGACGCCACTCGTCGAGTCCTCGAGCACCCGTCATGCCCCGGCGCATCAGATCGCGCAGTGCCTCCCGCAGTGAGGAACCATCCAGCAGCCGATCGCCCAGCGCGTCGACCGCAGCGCCCGCATCGACCGGGTCGGCGAGGGGATCGGGGCCTCCGTGGAAGGCGCCGTAGCGATAGCGCACCTCGTCAGCCTTGCTCGGCGGCGCCGTAGCGGGCCCGTCCCTCGGACTCGTCCTTGTCGATGCGCCGGGTGAGCCAGAGCCCTTCCAGGGCGAGTTCGACGCTCGCTGCGGCGATCCCCGCCGTGGGCTCGGCGTCGGGCCCCTCCACCGCGGCGACCAGTCGGCCGAGCCCCTCCCATGCGCCCGCGGCCGCGAGCAGGTCCGATGAGGTCACGAGATCACCGATCTCGATGACGCTGCCGTCGTCCAGGATCGTGATGAGAGGACTCAGGTCCACGCCGCCGAGGTGTCGACGAAAGACCTCCGCCGTCGCCTTGCGGGCGAGGTGCTGGAGCACCTCCTCCTCGCGTCCTTCCTCGCTCACTTCGAACTCGACCTTGCCCCGCAGCGAAGGGACGGCTCCGGTGAGGTCGCCGATGCGCGCCACGGGCTCATCGCCTGTGATGGCCGCACGTCGCAGCGCGGCTCCTGCGAGAGCCTCTGCCGCCGCGATCGCAAAGCGTGCGGATACTCCGCTTCGTTGATCGACGGCCCCGGACTCGCGGACGAGCCGCGTGAAGCGGGCGATGATCTCGAGCATGTGCAGTGGCACAACGGCGACGAGATCGGCTTCCTGCGCGATGAGGTCCACCTCGTGCTGTACGTCGTACGGGTAGTGAGTGGTGATCTCAGCGCCGAAGCGGTCCTTCATCGGGGTGATGATGCGCCCGCGATTGGTGTAGTCCTCGGGATTGGCGCTGGCCATGACCAGCAGGTCCAGGGGGAGGCGCAGGGTGTAGCCCCTGACCTGGATGTCGCGCTCCTCAAGAACGTTGAGCAGGGCGACCTGGATGCGCTCGGCGAGGTCGGGCAACTCGTTGATGGCGAAGATGCCCCTGTTCGTCCGCGGGACGAGCCCGAAGTGGATGGTCTCGGGATCCCCGAGCGTTCGACCCTCGGCAACCTTCACCGGATCCACATCACCGACGAGATCGCCGACGGACGTGTCGGGAGTGGCGAGCTTCTCGCCGTATCTCTCACTGCGATGCTTCCAGGTAACGGGGGTGGCGTCGCCATGTTCCTCCACGAGCCTGCGCCCGAAGGCGCTCACGGGGGCGAGCGGATCGTCGTTGACCTCCGAGCCCTCGATGATCGGCATCCACTCATCGAGTAAGCCGACAAGTGTGCGGATCAGACGTGTCTTGCCCTGGCCGCGTTCACCGAGGAGCACGATGTCGTGCCCGGCGAGCAACGCCCGCTCGACCTGGGGTACGACGGTCTCATCGAAGCCGACGATGCCCGGCAGTGTCGCCTCGCCGGCCGCGAGCCGTGCAATGACGTTGGAACGCATCTCCTCCTTGACCGAACGGGGCTCGTATCCACTAGCGGCGAGCTCCCCGCGGGTGCGGGGCAGGCCGTCGGGGACAGGGGGCGCAAGGCTCGTCATGCCACGACCGTACGTCAGGATGGGCGGTATGGCGTCCTCAGCCCTCGGTCACGCTGCGTGCACGGTCGCGCTCCGCATGGGCCTGGATGGATCGGTTCCGGGCGCCGTGCGTGCGGCCCTGGATGACCTCGGCGCCGAACCCACCCTCGCCATCGTCGAGGTCTGCGCCCCCGGCTCGCCCCTCCTCGCCGGACGAGCTCTTGCGCACGCGGCCGAGCTCATTGCGGAGGAGGCACCGGGGTGCACGGTCATCGGATCAAGCGCGCATGGCGTGATCGGGATGTCGCATGCCCAAGCGGGGGCCCGCGTGGCATCGGTGGAGATGGAGCCGGCGATCTCCGTCTGGCTCGCGCATCTGCCCGGAGCCCATCCGCGCGCTTTTCGCTTGGCGACGGTGCCGGGGCCGAACGGTGGCCTGGCGATCACAGGTCTGCCGGATCTGCGGGAGGGGGACCGACTCGCACTCATGCTCGCCGACCCGTGGACCCTGCCCGCCGATAACGCGATGGCTGCCTTCGTCCGCGACGGTCGACCGCTTCCGCTGGCGGGCGGACTGGTGTCCGGCGGGCAGCGCCGTGGCGATTCACGTCTACTGCTCGACCGCGCGGTCTTCGACAACGGCGCTGTCGGTGTCGTGCTGGGGGACACGGCGCCGATCAGTGTTGTTGTCAGCCAAGGGTGCCGACCGATCGGTGATCCGATGACGGTGACGAGTTCCGAGGGCACCACCGTCGTCGAGCTCGCGGGACGACCGGCCCTCGAACGTATCCGTGACGTCATCACCGCGCTGGATGCGCCCGATCAGGCACTCGCGGTGCGAGGCCTGCATGTGGGGATTGCCCGCGATGACCGGGTGGAGGGCACCGCCGCCGCGGACTACGTGATCCGCGGATTGCTCGGAGTCGATGCAGCCACCGGTGCTGTGACGGTGGGAGATGAGGTTCCCATCGGCTCCGTCATCAGACTCCACCTGCGAGACGCCGACTCCGCCGACGCCGACCTTCGCGAGGTCGTCCGGATCGCTGGCGACCACACCGACCCGGCGGGTGCCTATCTCTTCACGTGCAATGGCCGGGGTACGTCGATGTTCCCCAGCCCGGACCACGATGCGGAGGTCGTCAGCAGCGGCCTCGGGACCCTCGCCGTCGGTGGATTCTTCGCGGCCGGCGAGATCGGTCCCGTCGGCGGCGGCAACCACCTCCACGGATTCACCGCCGTCATGCTCGTCGTCGACCGCCGTAGGAGCCCGGACGCTGGCGTGGAAGTGACGAGGCCACGTACACACGACGATGCCGTCGACGCTGGGAATCTCGATGCTGAACTTCGCTCGCTCCTCGATCCGTCGTGATCATCCACAGTTCTCCGCGCGGCATTGACCGAGGAGCGCCCTGGCGAATTACGGTGGGTCGGTGACCAGTCACGACCGATACCGCGCCGCGGTCTACGCCGCTGAGGACCAGTGGGCGCGGCAGCTTGCCCGCGGCGGCACGGTCGATTTCTTCGGGTCGCAGCTGCGCATCCCGGAGGAGCGTCGGTTTGCGAACATCGATTCTGTCCAGGCCTACGTCGATGGCGTTCTCTCCCTCATCGGTGTGGTCACCCAGTGGTCCGGTGTCGGACCCGTTCGCGTCCGCGAGCGCTCGGGTGATCGGCGCGCGCACTATTCCGACGGGGTCATCGCACTCCCGTTGCGTGGAGTCGTGGGCGAGCGCTGGGCGGCGCGCGAGACCGTTGTCCTCCACGAAGTTACGCACCATCTCGTCGCCCACTCCCATCCCACCGCGCCTGCACACGGCCCCGCCTTCTGCGGTGACGAGATCCGACTCGTGGAAATCGTGCTCGGACCCGAGGCCGCCCTGCTGCTGCGCGCATCCTTCGACGGCGCTGGCGTACCTGTCCTGGAGCGCGCCCGATGAGTCCTACCCACGGGCGGGCCGGCGGGGCCGGCCACGTCGGGCTTGATCGGATCGCGGCCCTGCTCGTGAAGGCCGAGCGGAGTGACAATCCCCATGAGGCGGAGGCGTACCTGGCCAAGGCGCAGGCCCTCGCCACGCAGGCCAGCGTCGATCTCGCCGTCGCGCGAGCCCTCACGGCCCGGCGCGAGGCACGCGAGCAGCCCACTAGCGTGACGATCACGATCGGCGAACGCGGCAAGCGGGCCAACACCCATCTCGTATCGCTCTTCGTGGTGGTCGGACGCTGCAACTCGCTCCAGGTCGACATCGCGCATAACTCAACGTACGTCATCGCCTACGGGATGCCCAGCGACATCGAATTGGCCGAAGCGCTCTTCGGTTCATTGGCGACCCAGATGACGTCATCGGCCGCCACATGGCTTGCTGTCGCGGAGTGGAAGGGCGACACCTATGTGACGCGCGACGGGTGGCGCAAGCCTCACACCGCGCAGACGGCTCGCGCGGCCTTCTATCGCGCCTTCATCGATCGCATCGAGGATCGACTGCAGCGAGCGCGTGAAGAGGTGCTCGCGGAGGCAGAGCGGCAGCGCGTGGACATTCCCGCTGAGGCATCGGGCGGCAAGGCGGTCGCGACCACGGGTGCACTCGTCCTTCGCGGCAAGGAGTCCGAGGTTCGCAGCTTCTACCGCAAGTCCTCCACGGCGCGCGGGCGATGGTCCGGCTACTCCGGATCTGTCAGCCGTCGAGGCGGCAGTGCATCACGCGCCGGTCGCGAGGCGGCTGACCGCGCGCGCACCACCAGCGCCAAGGGCATCTCCGCCAAGGGCCCCGGTCTGAGCGCCTGAACTGCCGCGGGCGCGGGCCGGTGCAGGCGGGCGAAAGTCCGGGAGGAATGGTGAGAATTCCTCCGCACAACTCCCGAACCTGCCGGCGCGAGAGCGGATGCTGCATGCACGAGGGGGCGGCCCGAGGAGAGTGGCCGCGATCGGTCAGCGCTGGCGCAGCGTCATCGGCATCCCCGCTCGCGGGCGCAGCGTCACCGCGGGCATCGGCTCGATGTTGGCGCCCGGGACCAGTTGCGGCGACCAGCGCTGCGCCAGGGTGGCGAGGACGAGAGTTGCCTCCGTCCAGGCGAACTGTTCGCCGATGCAGCGTCGGTTGCCCCAGCCGAAGGGGAACCAGGCCCCACGCGGCTGACCGGGCGCATCCTCGCTGAACGTGCCGTCGGCTGAGATCCAGCGCTGGGGTCGGAAAGCGAGGGAGGATTCCCACCAGCGGGGGCTGCGATGCAGGGCGAACTGGCTGGCGAAGGCGAGTGCGCCGCGAGGGATGGTCCAGCCTGCCACCTCGGCATCAGCCAGCATGCGACGTCCCTGGAGCCACACGGGCGGGTACAGGCGCATCGACTCGGCGATCACGGCACGTGAGCGAGGGAGCTGGCTCATGTCGTCCATGGTCGGGGTGCGACCGCCCAGAACGGTGTCGAGTTCTTCGTGCAGCCACTCGGCGCGTTCTGGATGCTGCGAGAGGAGCATCCAGGTCCAGGTGAGTGCCATGGCCGTGGTCTCGTGTCCGGCTAGGACGAGTGTGACCGCCTCATCCCGGACCTGGTCGTCGCTGAAGCCGTGCCCGTCCTCCTGCGCCTGCAGGAGAAGGCTCAACATGTCTCCAGTGTCCCCCTGGGCCCGGTGCTCCGTGATGATCCGATGGACGATCTGATCGATACGCGTGGAAGCGGCAAGGGCACGATTGCGTCCCGGTGCAGGAAGGCTCAGCACTCTCGGACCGAGGGCGAGGTACCGACCCATCCCGTCGAGCAGTGCGGCAAGGGACTCGCCCACCTCATGCGCATCGCCGCTGAGATCGGCGCCGAAGAGTGTGCGTCCGACGATGGACAGGGTGAGCGTGGACATGTCCGACTGCATGTCGATGATCTGGCCCTCGCGCCACCCCCGCTCGTGCTCCTCTGTCAGGACGGCCATATCCGTCGAGTAGGAAGCAATGCGTTCCCGATGGAAGGCGGGCTGCACGAGGCGCCGGTGACGCAGATGCACATCCCCTTCGCTTGTGAGCAGGCCGTTGCCCAGGACTGCCTTCGCTCCCTGGAGGCCTCGCCCCTTGATCGTCTCGCGACCGTGCGTGATGAAGACATCGACGATCGCGGACGGGTCTGTCAGCGAATAGATGTGGTCGCCCATGAGGCGCATGTGGGCGAGGGGCGTGTACTCGCTCTCGATACCGACCATGAACCACGGCGCGGCGCCGGACTTCGTCATTCCGCGAAGTGCCTGCACGCGGTTCGGTCCCGGCGGACGGTCGACGTCGCGTCGCTGATCTCGCGGCACGGGAACGTCGGAGTGGTAGACGCGCTCTCGGGCAAGCCGTACGGCGCCCCTCATGTCGGGTTCGGTGAGGCTCACCCGATCAGTCTCACCCAGGAGGCCATCAACGGACCCGCCGGGGGCTGGCATCTGCCAGGATGCGGCCGTGACCGACAGGCTGACCCTCGCCGACATCGAAGCCGCTGCGACCAGGCTCGATGGCGTCGTGCGCAACCTGCCCGTGCACTCGGCACGATGGCTGTCCGACCGCGTCGGAGGGCCGGCCTGGCTTGCGACGGAGAACCTCCAGCGAGCGGGCTCCTTCAAGATCCGCGGCGCGTACAACCGCTTGAGTCAGCTCACCGAGGCAGAGCGTGCGGCAGGTGTTGTGGCGGCTTCGGCGGGCAATCACGCTCAGGGTGTCGCACTTGCGGCTTCGATGCTCGGGATCCGCTCCACGATCTTCATGCCGCGATCGGCCAGCATGCCTAAGGTCACTGCGACCCGCGACTACGGCGCCGACGTGCGATTCCACGGATCGACACTGGATGAAGCGATCGTCGCAGCGCGGGCTTTCGCTGAAGAGACAGGTGCGCTCTTCATCTCACCCTTCGATCATCCCGACATCGTGGCGGGCCAGGGGACTCTCGGCCTGGAGATCCTCGAGCAGGTGCCGGACGTGCGCACCATCGTCGTGTGCACCGGCGGCGGAGGCCTGCTCGCTGGCGTCGCACTCGCTGTCGCGTCGACGCGACCCGATGTCCGCGTGATCGGCGCCCAGGCAGCGGGGGCGGCGGCCTACCCGCCATCACTGCTTGCTGGTCACCCGGTCCCGCTGCGCACGATGCGGACAATGGCTGACGGCATCGCTGTCGGTCGACCGGGGGATGTGCCGTTCGAGATCATCCAGCGCCACGTGAGCGATATCCGGGTCGTGAGCGAAGACATGCTCGCGCGAGCTCAACTGCTCCTCCTCGAGCGCTCCAAGCTGGTCGTGGAGCCAGGAGGTGCCGCCGCAGTGGCCGCCATCATCGACGACCCCACATCCTTCGAGACACCCGTCGTCGCCGTGCTGTCGGGGGGCAACGTCGATCCGCTGGTGATGATGCGCGTGATCCGTCACGGGCTCACCGCAGGAGGTCGCTTCACCCAGATCACCGTTCACGTCCCCGACCGACCGGGTTCCCTCGCGGGACTCCTCGCCGAGATCGGCTCACTCGACGCCAATGTGGTCGATGTGTCCCATCTGCGCACCAATCCACGACTGGCCGTGGATGAGGTGGAGATCACTATCGACCTGGAGACGCGCGGTGCCGAGCACCGCGAGCAACTCCTCGGCCACCTGCGTCAGCGCGGGTACCGCATCACCGAGGTTCAGTAGTCACGGAGTAGCGTTCGCGCCGTGTCAGACATCATCGAGGCTCGCGGCCTCGTCAAAAAGTACGGCGATGTCGTGGCCCTCGATGGCCTTGACCTCAGCGTCCCGGAAGGCACGGTGTACGCCCTGCTCGGGCCTAATGGGGCAGGCAAGACGACCGCGGTGCGCATTCTCACCACGCTGCTGCAGCCCGACGCCGGCACGGCGACGGTGGACGGCCTGAACGTCGTCAAGAAGCCCAACGCGGTGCGTCGCATCATCGGTCTCACCGGACAGTACGCCGCGGTGGACGAGTACCTCACGGGCCGCGAAAACCTCCGGATGTTCGGAGACCTCTACCACCTGCCCTCCGCCTACGTGAAGGAGCGAAGCGACGAACTCCTCGAGCGCTTCGACCTCGCGGACGCGGCCGACAGGTCCCTGCGCACCTACTCCGGCGGGATGCGGCGGCGCCTGGACCTCGCCGCCAGCCTGATTGCCAAGCCGCGCGTCCTCTTCCTCGACGAACCGACCACCGGCCTGGATCCGCGCTCGCGGATCGGCCTGTGGGAGGTCATCACCGACCTCGTCGCCGACGGCACCACCGTGCTGCTCACGACGCAGTACCTCGAGGAAGCTGATCAGCTCGCCGAGGAGATCGTCGTCATCGACCATGGCCGAGTCATCGCACAAGGCACCTCGAACACGCTCAAGGACCAGGTCGGCGGTGACCGCCTCGAGGTCGTCGTGGCGGACCCGACGCAAATGGACTCTGCGGCGCAGGCACTGCGCTCCGTGGCCACAGGTGAGGTGACCGTCGACCGGACGGATCACCGCGTTGTCGCGCCCGTGGTGGGAGGCTCCCTCACGCTCGTGGATGCGGTGCGCTCACTGGATGCCGCTCACGTGGCCATCGCCGATGTTGCCCTGCGCCGGCCGACACTTGATGACGTCTTCCTCACCCTGACCGGCCACACCGCAGAAGAGGAGCAGGCATGAGCAACGCCGTTCCGACGCGATCCCGGCCGATCATCGGCTGGGGTCTCCACGATGGGCTGGTCGTCGCGCGTCGCAACCTCATCCAGACGATCCGCGTGCCTGAGTTGCTCTTCTTCTCGATCGTGCAGCCGGTCATCTTCGTGCTGCTCTTCGCGTTCGTCTTCGGAGGTGCGATTCCCATCCCGGGCGCGGATCCGACGACCGCACCCGACGCGAGCGTCTATCGGCAGTACTTGATGCCGGGGATCTTCGGTCAGACGGTGGCGTTCGCCTCCGCCGCCGCGACGGTCGGCCTCGCGGAGGACATGAAGCGCGGGATCATCGACCGCTTCCGCTCGCTGCCGATGGCATCGGGTGGCGTGCTCATCGGGCGTACGTTCGCCGACGCGACCCGCCAGATCCTCGTGCTCTTCGTGCTGAGCATCACCGGCCTGCTCATCGGGTGGCGGATCAACGACGGCGTGCTCAACGCCATCTACGCCTACCTGCTGCTACTCCTCTTCGCCTACACCGTCGCCTGGATCGGCTCGTGGATCGGCCTCTACATGCCCAATCCCGAGACGGCCCAGACGGCGGGTCTGGTGTGGCTCTTCCCCCTCACCTTCCTGTCCAACGCCTTTGTGCCGATTACGGCGATGCCGTCGTGGCTGCAGCCGATCGCGCAGTGGAATCCGATCTCGTCGCTGGTGCTCTCCACGCGCGAGCTCTTCGGCAATCCCACGGGGATCATCGGCGATGCGTGGCCGCAGCAGAATCCGATTGCCTACACGCTGATCTCGTGCGCTGTGCTGATCGCGATCTTCGCGCCGCTCGCCGTGCGGCGCTATCGCACCTCGACCAGTCGCTAGGTGGTCAGGCGCCGTATGGCTGGGCGCCGATGATCTCGACGGAGACCTGCTTGCCATTGGCGAGCGCGTAGCTCACGGTGTCGCCGACGCGGGCGCCCAAGACTGCCTGGCCGAGCGGAGACGTCGGCGAGTAGACCTCGACAGAAGCGTGGGCGGCCTCTTCCCGTGACCCCAGAAGGAAGGTTTCTTCGTCGCCGAGGTCGACGAAGCGCACGGTGACGACCTTGCCCGGGGCCACCTCGTCGTGCTCCGCCTCGGGGGCACCGACGCGGGAGTTCTCCAGGAGCTGCTTGAGCTGGCGGATGCGGGCTTCGTTCTTGCCCTGCTCCTCCTTGGCCGCGTGGTAGCCGCCGTTCTCCTTGAGGTCACCCTCTTCGCGCGCAGCCTCGATGCGCTTGGTGATCTCGCTCCTGCGTGGGCCCGAGCGTTCGTCGAGCTCCTGCTCGAGACGGTCGTATGCCTCCTGGGTGAGCCAGGTGATGTCGGTGCTCATCGGACCAGGGTACGGCGTGGGGCTAGGGCGTCCACGGCTGCTCGGGAGGCACGACCCCGGGCGGGAACTGCGGGGGCACCACGCGCTGAGGCGGCGAACCTGCCTCGCAGGCAAGGATCTCGACGATGAAGGCTGGGGCGAGAGTCCGCAGCGGATACGTGAGTTGGGCGTACGACGTCCCGCGGGGGATGGCCACCGTGGCATAGCCAACGTCGGCCCGCGAACCGTCCTGAGCTCGCACGATGCAGTAGACATCCCACTCGGCGGATCGACGCACCTCGAAGGTGACATCCACGCGATCGGTGCTGACATCCCTCCACGAGAGGAGTTGGTAGGTCACCTTCGGCGACAGAAGGTTGAGCGTGACGAACATCATCGCCGCGATGAAGGCCGCGATGCCGATGATGCCGGCCACGAGCGGCAGGCGGGACGGTCGGCCGGTCCCGTAGCGCGCCTGGAGCTCGGGCGGCAGGCTGCGGCCGTCGATGGCGCTGCTCACGGCACCTCCCGTCGCGATCCTCGTCGTCCCTTGCGAGACTAGCGGGGTGTGCGAACCCCTGCGGCTCATGGCCGTCCATGCCCATCCCGACGACGAGTCCAGCAAGGGGGCGGCGACCTTGGCTCACTACGTCAAGGAAGGGGTCGAGGTCCTCGTGGTGACGTGCACCGGCGGGGAGCGTGGCGATGTGCTCAACCCAGCCGCGCAAGCCGACGTCGACGCCTATGGAATCTCGGAGGTCCGACGGCAGGAGATGGCTGAGGCGGTCCGCATCCTCGGCGTCGATCATGCCTGGCTCGGGTTCGAGGACTCGGGATTCCCTGAGGGCGACCCCAAGCCGCCGCTGCCGTCAGGATGCTTCGCCGACCTGCCACTCGACGTTGCCTCCGCCCCGCTCGTGCGCCTGGTCCGCGAGTTCCGTCCTCACGTCATGACGACGTACGACGAGAACGGTGGCTACCCGCACCCGGATCACATCCGCTGCCACGAGGTGGCGATGGAGGCATTCACCACATCCGGGGATCCGGACGCGTACCCGGGCACCGGCGAGCCGTGGCAGCCGCTCAAGCTCTACTACAACATGGCGTTCACGCGCGATCGCGTGATGACCTTCCACGATGCCCTGATCGCGGCAGGGATGGAGTCCCCCTACGCGGAGTGGCTCGATGACTGGGACGAGGGCGAGGAGGACCGAGTCACGACCCGCGTGCCGGTGGACGACTTCTTCACGGTGCGCGATGACGCCTTGCGCGCACATCGCACGCAGGTTGACCCTGAAGGCATGTGGTTCGCCGTCCCACTTGACATGCAGCGGGCTCTATGGCCTACCGAGGACTACCACCTCGCGATCTCGCATGTGAAAGCCGAGCTGCCTGAGTCGGATCTCTTCGCGGGCATCCGGGAGGCATCATGATGTCCGTGATGTCGCTCATCGGCGCCCTGATGATGGACGAGAGCCCGCTGCCGAGCCCCCTGCCGTCGGAGCCGCCGATCGATCCCTCGCGCGTCACTCCGGGTGTACTCGCGCTGATCTCCGTGTCCTTCTTGCTCATCGCGATCGTGCTGCTCTATCGCTCGATGCGCAAGCAGATATCCAAGGTCAACCCCGATCTCCCTGATGGGCCCGGTGATGCCGAGCGGGCTGAGGACGCGAAGCTCACTGCGGAGGCCGAGGAGCGCGGGGACGACGAGCAGCACTGAGATGCGCGTCCACGGGCGTGCCGCCGCCCTCACTGTCCTCGCCGTCGTCCTGTCGGTCCTCTGCGTCCTTGCGGGACTGTGGCAGGGGTCGCGCACCAGGGACATTCTTGACGCTGAGCGCGCTGCACTCGCTGACCCCATCCCCGTACTCGAGGCAGCGACGATCGACGGCTTCCCCGCAGCGTCCGTGGGCCGTCCCGTGACTGCCGGTGGGGTGTTTGCCAGCGAAGGTCAATTGCTCGTCGCTCAGCGGGAGCTCGACGGCCGGGCGGGGGAGTGGGTGGTCGCACCCTTTGACGTGGACGGCACGACAGTCGCCGTGCTGCGCGGTTGGGTCGAGTCACCGACAAGCGCGGCACTCGCCCTACCCGATGGTCCCGTGGATCTGCAGGGCGCGCTGCAGCCCTTCGAGAACTTCTACGCCGAGCAGGTGCTCAGACCGGATGGCCAGCTCATCGCGATCTCCCGTGAGGAGATCGAGCGCATCTGGGGCACGCCCGTGCTCTCGCTCGTCCTCGTCGCGTCCGCGCAGGAGCCGCCCTCCATCCCCGCGCCCTTGCCGGTGCCACTCACCGTGCAGACCGCCGACGTCCCCTTCCCGCTGCAGAATGCGGCGTACACCCTGCAGTGGTTCGTCTTCGCCGGCTTCGTCTGGGTGATGTGGTGGCTGTGGGTCATCCGCCGTCCGGATAACCTGGAAGCATGAAGGGCTTGCATGGCGCACTCGTGCGCTTCCGGATCATGGCGTGGGTCACCGGTGTTCTCTTGGCCGTGATGTCCGTGGTCTTCCTGCCGCTGAAATATGTCTTCGGGCTCACTGACTCAGGAATCCTCGGCACGATCTACGCCCTGGGCTGGCAGGCGCATGGCTGGCTCTACGTCCTCTACGTCGCGGCCGGGCTCGATGTGTCGTTCCGCATGCGCTTCAGCGTGATCCGCACCGTTGCGGTGCTGCTCGCCGGCACCATCCCCTTCGCATCCTTCTTTGCCGATCACTACGTCGCGCGCAGCGTGGACGCACGTCTCGCTGCGACCCCTGACTCCACTAGTTCCTGACGCAGATAGTTCGGGGCCCGCGGGCAGGTCACGCGTGTGGGGCGTCCTCTACGCGCGCTGCAGGATTGCGGTCGGGTCTGGTCGCCAGATATGAGCCGAGCAGCACCAGCGGGAAGCCCAGGACCAGCCCCCAGGTGATCGGCTCGCTGAGGATGAGCACGCCGAGGAGCACGGCGACCGCCGGATTGAGGAAGGTGATGACCGTCATCCTCGACGGCCCGACTTCGGCGACGAGAGCGAAGAAGATGAGGAAGGCGATCGCCGTCGCGAGCACGCCCAGGACCGCGATGGACCACCACGCGCTGGCCGGGACCGGTGTCGTGGGCCGCTGCACCCACGCGATCGGCGCGTAGACGATGGCGTTGGCGGCGAGGGCGAGGGTGATGACCGCGAGCGGCGGAGCGTCGGCGAGTTTTGTGGAGATGACGATCGGGCCGAGTGCGTAGCCGACGACCGTCACTGCCGCAGCTCCTACCGCCCACCACTGGTCGCCGGGGATGTCGAGCCCGACGAGGACCGCGACGCCGCTGATGCCGATGGCGAGCCCGAGCACGCGGAGACCGCCCAGTCGCCGATCCAGCCCCAGGGATCGTGCCAGGACGGCGGCGACGATGGGCACGGCCGCGATGAGGAGTGCGGTGGTGGAACTCGCCAGTGCCGTCTCGGCGTAGCCGAGCATCAGGAACGGGCCGGTGATCTCGACGAGAGCGAAGACTGCGACCCAGGGTAGGTAGGGGCGAATGCCGCGGAATTGCCCGCGCGCAAGCGCGACCGGCAGGAGCAGGATTGCGGCGAGCGCGACGCGCAGAGCGACCATGACGGATGGCTCGACGTACTCGACGGCGATGCGGATGAAGAGGTAGGGCGTGCCCCAGATGATGGACAGCGCGATGAAGAGCGCGAGACCGCGGCGTGACATCCAGTCTCAGAACGTCGGTGTGGGAGATGAGAACGTGCCGATGGCCGTGCCTATGAGCCAGAGGACCGCGAGCGCGATGCCGATGTAGCCCGTGACCAGGCCGGCGATGGCATAGCCGCGACCGGGTGCGCCGGTCCTGCGGATCTGGCCAAGTCCCACGTGCCCGAAGACGACCGCGAGGATGGGCATGACGGGGAAGAAGATCAGGCACAGCCCGATCGTCACGCCGAGAATGCCCAGGATCATCGAGGAGAGCGCCAACCCGTTGGTCTTCGGCTTCGGTGCGTATGGCGGATAGCCAGGATAGGGCGGGTACGACGGTGGGGGAGGAGCGCTCACGGTGCCACCCTAGGTGCGGCGGTGTGCGTATCAGGCATGCGCCACTCGACCTCGCGTGCGATCGGTCGCAGGCCGCGGCCGGTGTAGGTCGCCATGGCGGCCGGGCCGTCGAGGGTGCATGTGTGCACCCAGACGCGGCTCGTCCCGGGCAGGCTCCACGCCTCGCTAATCACCTCGGCGAGCCACCACCTGCCGATGCCGTGTCCGATGGCCTCGGGTAGCAGGCCGAAGTAGGCGATCTCGACTCGTCCGTCCTGCTGCTGGTCGAGTTCGGCGTAGCCGGCATCGGCTCCCGCGTGAGTGCAGACCATCAGGTGATGATCCGGCCTGTCTGTCCACTGCTGCCATTGGGACGGTGACCAGTCACGTCGGTCCACCCAGTGCCAGGGGCCTCCGACGCGGCGATAGAAGTCGCTGGACACCGATGCCTTATCCGCGTCGATGCGTCGCCACGTCGTCGACTCGGGGGTCGTGGACACGGGCACCAGATCGCTCGGGGATGTCATCTCCAGGGACGTCACGGTCACCGCGATCGCACCCTCTGCGGGGCCGGGGAGCAGGCGCATTGCGCCATCGTGCCACGCCGCTTCCGTGAATCTGATGGGATGTGCCCGTGGGCGATGACCTCCTCGTAGACCTCTCGAGGCTGCAGTTCGCGACGACGACGCTCTACCACTACCTGTTCGTCCCGCTCACTCTCGGCCTAGCGCCGTACGTAGCGCTGCTCGAGACCCTGCACTGGCGCACGGGCAAGGACGTCTACCGCCGCCTCGCCCGATTCTTCGGCTCGCTCCTCGTCATCAACTTCGCTATGGGGATCGTGACCGGGATCGTCCAGGAATTCCAGTTCGGCATGAACTGGTCGGTCTTCAGCAGGTTCGTCGGCGATGTGTTCGGGGCGCCCCTCGCGATGGAGGGCCTGCTTGCCTTCTTCCTGGAGTCGACCTTCCTCGGACTGTGGCTCTTCGGCAGGGATCGTCTGCCCCGCGGTGTGCACGTGGCGTGCATATGGATCTTCACCGTCGGCACCTGGGCGTCGGCGTACTTCATCATCGTGGCTAACTCCTGGATGCAGCATCCGGTCGGCTACGAGATGGACCCGCTCACCGGCTATCCCGTCCTCAATGACATCGGCGCCGTGCTCTTCCAGCCCTTCGCTCTCTGGGCCTACGCCCACACGGTGCTCGGCGGCCTGGTCGCAGCCTCGGTCTTCGTCTTCGCCGTTGCCGCGTATCACCTCAAGCGACGCCAGCACATCCCGGAGATGCGCTGGGCCTGGCGCACCGCCATCGCGATGGGCATCATCGCGGCCGGCGGTCAGATGTTCGTCGGCGACGCCCTGGGGGTCGTGGTCACCGATGTGCAGCCCATGAAGATCGCTGCGGGTGAGGCGCTCTGGGAGACCGAAGGGCCCTGCGCCTCGCTCGGCGTCGTCGCGATCATCGATCAACAGGCTCGTGAAAACACGTGGGAATTGTCGATCCCGTGCCTGCTGTCGATTCTGGCCACCGACTCGGTGGATGGCGTCGTCGTGGGAGCCAATGAACTCCAGGCTCAATACGAAGAGCGATTTGGACCCGGCGACTACACGCCCAATGTCTGGATCGCCTTCTACTCCTTCCGCCTCATGATTGCCTTCGGTCTCGTCGGGGCGGCGTGGATGGTCGTCGCGTGGTGGCGCACGCGCAAGGGGCGCCTCCCCGAGGGACGTCTCTTCTGGGCCATCTCGATCTGGATCGTCTTCACTCCGTGGCTGGGCAACATGTTCGGCTGGATCTTCACCGAGAATGCACGGCAACCGTGGGTGGTCTACGACATGTTGCTCACCAAGGATGCGGTGTCGCAGATATCGCCCACATTCCTCTTCATCAGCCTGCCGGTCTTCTTCCTGCTCTACGGCGCCTTCGCGATCGTCGAGTTCCTGCTGCTGCGGCGCTACGTCATCAAGGGGCCCCCCGACGACGATGAGCCGATGGCAGGGCAGCCGGCGCCACCGAGACCGGCGCAGGTGGCGTGATGGGGCTGCCCGAACTGTGGTTCATCATCGTCGCCGTCTTGTGGACGGGCTTCTTCTTCCTCGAGGGGTTCGACTTCGGAGTGGGCATGCTCTCGCGCTTCCTCGGCGCGGATGAGGCTGAGCGCGGTCAGATGCTGACAGCTATCGGCCCGGTGTGGGACGCGGACGAGGTCTGGCTCATCACCGGCGGCATTGCCATCTTCGCGGCCTTCCCCGCGTGGTACGCCGCGCTCTTCCCAGCGGCGTACCTGCCCCTGCTCATCGTCATCGTCGCCATTGTCGTCCGAGCGGTCGCCATTGAATACAGATCAAAGCGACCCGGTCCCGCGTGGCGGTCCCGTTGGGACACCGCCGTCGCCATTGCCTCGCTCCTCCTAGCGTTCCTCTTCGGCGTGTTCTGGGCGGGCATCGTCCACGGCATCCCCATCGACGCGAGCGGCCAGTTCGTCGGGCGCAGCCTGCTCTCCTTCATCAACGTCTACTCCGTGCTCGGCGGTCTGACCCTGCTGAGCTTCTCCCTCGCTCACGGGGCGACCTTCCTCGCCCTGAAGACCGCGGGCCCCGTGCAGGTCAAGAACGAGGCGTGGGCGGCACGCTTCGATGTCGTCGCGGGGGCGCTGATGACCGCCTTCGCGGCCTGGACCTACTGGTCCTACTCCCGGGGCGACGCGGTCGCTCTGGCGGTGGGGATTCTCGCCGTCGTCGCGATGTTCATCGCGCTTATCGCCAATATCCGTCGGCGCCCGCTCATCGCCTTCTGGGCGCATGGTGCGGCGATTGCTGCGTTCGTCGCATCCATGTTCATCGCGTTGTACCCCGAGGTGCTGCCGAGCACACTCGATCCCTCGGTGAGCCTTACGGTCGAGGGGGCCGCCGCAAGTCCGTACTCGCTCACGGTCCTCACCGTGGTCGCGGCGATTGGCCTACCCCTCGTCATCGCCTATCAGGCCTGGTCCTTCTGGGTGTTTCGCAAGCGGATCACGGTCGAGGATGCGGCCCGCTCCCACTACGGCTGAGCGCCCGGCGAGGGACTAGGGCGTGATGACGATCTTGCCAATGACGTCTCCGCCCGCGAGTTGTGCGAATCCCTCGCGTGCGTCGGCGAGGGAGTACGTCGCTGAGATCGTCGGCCTGATGTCGGAGGCGTCCACCAGATCGATAAGGGCAGCGAGCTCGTCGCGCGTGCCCATCGTGGAGCCCAGCACCTCGAGCTGGAGGAAGAACACGCGGTTGAGATCCGCGGGCGGATTGGGGCCGCTGGTCGCGCCGCAGACCACGAGCCGACCGCCGGGTCGCAGCGACTTGAGTGAGTGCGACCACGTCGCCTCGCCGACGCTCTCCATTACCGCGTCGACCCGCTCGGGCAGGCGAGCGCCAGGCTCAAACGCCTCGTCAGCGCCCAGACCGATCGCGGCAGCGCGCTTCGCCTCATCGCGGCTCGTCGCCCACACGCGCGCGCCCAACTGCTTGGCGAGTTGGATAGCCGCTGTCGATACTCCGCCGCCGACTCCTTGGACCAGCACCGTCTGACCGGACTGGATCTGTGCCTTCGTGGTGAGCATGCGGTAGGCCGTGAGCCACGCGGTCGGCAGGCAGGCGGCATCGGAAAAACTGATCGAGTCAGGCTTGGGAAGCACATTGCGCTGCGGCACGCACACGAAGTCCGCCAGTGTTCCCGGGTACACCTCGGACAGGAGCGATCGGCGCGGGTCCAGCGTCTCGTCGCCGCCGCCGGCGGCGGGATCACCGATGACACCGTGCACGATGACCTCGGAGCCGTCGTCGAGCACACCCGAGGCGTCGCAACCCAGGATCATCGGGAGCCGCTCCGCGGGGAGCCCGACGCCCTTGAGGCTCCACAGGTCGTGGTGATTCAAGCTCGCGGCGCGTACACCGACACGCACCCAGCCGTCGTCAGCCATCGGGTCGGGCATGTCGCCGACCGTCAGGCCGTCGAGGGGTGCGTCCGGATGGATAGAGGTAGCTGCAGCGGCGAGCATGGGACTCCAATCGGGAGATGTGGATGATCAGGAGGTGAGTGCGCGGAGGCCCGCGATGAGCCGCTCGACGTCGTCGATGCTGGAGTACGGCGCCAGCCCGACGCGCACACCTCCGGTGTCGCCGAGCCCGAGGGAGCGAGAGACCTCGAGCGCATAGAAGTTGCCCGCTGGTGCGTTGACGCCTCGCTCAGCGAGGAACGCCGAGATTGCCTCGCCGTCGAAGCCGTCGATCGTGAACGTCTCGGTCGGCGTGCGGTGCTTGGCATTGCTGTAGAGCGTGATGCCGGGGATGTCCTCCAGGCCTTCGCGCATTCGTGCGTGGAGCGCGTCCTCGTAGTCCTCCAGGGCGCCCATCGATGTCAGGACGCGCTCGCGGCGGGTGCCCTCACTCGGCACCAGGTCGGCGAGGACGTCAACCGCGGCCGTCACACCGGCCAGGAGTTCATAGGGGAGGGTGCCGAGCTCGAATCGCTCCGGTACCACGTTGGTCGCGGGCAGCAGTTTGTCCGGATGCAGCGTCTCCAGCAGCTCTGGCGAAGCTGCGAGTACGCCGAGGTGAGGCCCGAGGAACTTGTATGGCGAGCAGGCGTAGAAGTCGCAGCCGATCGCTTCGACGTCGACAGGGGCATGCGCGGTGAGGTGCACCCCGTCGACGTAGAAGAGCGCATCGTGCTCGTGCACCACCGCCGCGACCGCGGCAAGATCGGGACGCGTGCCAATGAGGTTGGAGGCTCCGGTCAGCGCGACGAGGCGCGTGGCGGGACCGACGTGGCGCAGCACGTCCTGCGGCGACATTTCACCCGT
>JBEAQC010000135.1:0-6407 GCA_041164085.1 Actinomycetota bacterium | reverse complement strand
GACGGAGGGCCCGGGATCCTTCCCGGGCCCTCCGCATCTCAACCCCTCGCACGACTGGACCCCGTCCCACTGGAGCAGTCATGACCACCACGCGCATCGAGAACGCCACCGTCTGGACCGGTCATCGCCTGCCCGGTGGCGACATTTACACGACGGACAGTGTGGCCTTCGAGGATGACCGCCTACTGGCACTCGGGGCTTCCGCGCGCCGCATTCCCGCTGACGAGGTCATCGACGCCCGGGGGGGCTTCATTGCTCCTGCGTTCGGAGACGGCCACGTCCACCCGATCTTCGGCGGCCTCGAGCGCGAGTTTGCGCCGGTGCGCGATCATCAGACTCCCCACGACATTGCAGCAGCTGTCGGGGTCTGGGCCGCGGAGCATCCCGACATCGAGTGGGTGCGCGGCGAAGGTTTCGACCACACGCTGGCACCGGAAGGAATCTTCCTCGCATCATGGCTTGATGCCCATGTGCCTGATCGGCCCGTCGTCCTTCGAGCCACGGACTATCACACCGTGTGGGTCAACTCCGAGGCGTTACGGCGCGCGGGCTACACCCAGGGCGTGCCACAGCCCCACGACGGCGAGATCGTCCTTGATGACGCTGGCGCACCCACGGGCACCCTCAGGGAGTGGGGCGCCTGGCGCCCCGTTTACAACCTGCTCCCGCGCCCAGCCACCTCGATGCTTCTGAGCGCCGTCGATGTCGCGACGGCGAGCTTCGCATCCGCGGGCATCACGTGGGGCCAGGACGCCTGGGTCGAGCCGCAGGACGTCGATACGTGGCTCACTGCCCTAGTCCAGGGCAGTGTCCATGTCGACATTGACCTCGCCCTGTGGGCAGACCCCAACTCCTGGCGCGAACAGTTGCCCCAATTCTCCACCGCGCGCGATCGCGCGGAGAGCGAGGGCCGGGGAGTCGTCACGGCACATACGGTCAAGTTCTTCGCGGACGGCGTGATCGAGTCAGGCACGAGCGCCATGCTCGAGCCGTTCTGCGACTGTCCTCACTCGAAGGGGCTTCCCAATTGGGAGCCGGCCGAACTCGCAGAGGCAGTTGCCGCCGTCGATGACTTGGGCTTCACCCCTCACATTCACGCGATTGGGGACTTCGCCGTGCGGATGGCCCTAGATGCGATGGAGCACGCTACACGCGTCAATCCCCCTCGTGACCGTCGTTGGGTCATGGCCCATACCCAACTCGTCGATCCGGCCGACATTCCTCGCTTCGCCGAACTCGGTGTCATCGCCAATTTCGAGCCCTACTGGTCCAAGTACGACGCATGGCAGTCTGAATTGACCGCCCCACGACTCGGCAAGGAGCGCACGGACCGACAGTTCCAGACGGCGACCCTTGCCGCTCACGGGGCCAGGATTTCCTTCGGAAGCGACTGGCCCGTCACGACGTACTCGCCCCTCGAAGGAATTCAGGTTGCTGTGACCCGTCAGATGACGCCCGGCGACGCTCCTTGGATGCCCGAGGAACGCATAAGCGTCGACGACGCCCTCATCGCGTACACGCGAGGGGTTGCTTTCCAGTCCGCCAGGGACGATGCAGGGATCCTCCGCCCTGGTGCACGGGCGGATTTCGTCTGGATCGACGCAGATCCACGCGCGGTCGATCCGATGACGATCGGCGCGATCCCCGTGCGCGGCACCTGGCGTCGAGGCGTACGAACCTTCGGAGGCTGACGTGGGCCTCACCCCGGGCGAGTCCGATCGTCTCCACCTTTTCCTTCAAGGCCAGCTTGCACGCGCCCGCCGATCGCGAGGCCTGCAACTCAATGTGCCGGAGGCCACCGCCTACATTGCCGATGCCGTCTGCGAGATGGCACGCGATGGACTTGACCTACCGACAGTACGAGAGGAAGCACGCCGCCTCCTGGGCGTCGATGACGTCCTGCCCGAGGTTCGAGATCTCCTCACCGAGGTACGTGTTGAGGCAC
This sequence comes from Actinomycetota bacterium, assembly GCA_041164085.1. Lineage (GTDB taxonomy): Bacteria > Actinomycetota > Actinomycetes > S36-B12 > S36-B12 > Mxb001. Next base: position 4,462 of record JBEAQC010000135.1, on the reverse strand, counting down.
GTTTCGACGATGGCACACGCCTCGTGGTCGTCTCGGATCTGTGGGGTGCCGAGCAGATCGAGGGTGCCCCGTCGCCCGCTCCCGCAGGAGACCGTGAGATCGCAGTGACCAACGAGGCCGAGACAGCGATCGCCATCAGTTCCCACATCCACCTCGCCGAGGTAAACCCGCGGCTACGCCTCGACCGGGCGGCGGCATTCGGCCGTCGTCTCGCAGTGCCTGCGGGGACGACCGTCTGGATCGCTGCGGGAGAGTGTGTCAATCTCCCCACGACGGGCCTCCGCGGAGAGCGCGTCGTCATGGGCAACACCGGGGTGGTCGAGGGGGCCATCGACGATCCTGACGTACGTGAGAAGGCGCTAATGGCACTGCGCCGATGCGGCTATCTCGACATCGTCGACGGGCTAGACGTCAACGACATCAGCGACGCCGACACGGCTGTGCCGCAACTGATGGTCGAGCGAAGCGGAGACGCTTCATGAGCGCTTACGGCCCGCAGCCTGGGGACGTGATTCGCCTCGGCGCGACGAGTCTGCGACTCCGCATTACGGAAAGGGTTCCGGACTCGGGCGATGAGTTCCACGTTGGCTTCGCCAAGACCGGACGTGACGGCATAGGACTCGCTCCCGTGACGACGCGCCAGTCCTGCGACGTGGTGATCACCAATGCGATCGTCATGGACCCCGTCGACGGCGTCCGGGTCGCCTCGATCGGCATCCGGGACGGTCGCATCAGCGGCATCGGACGTGCAGGCAATCCCGCGGTTTCCGACGACGTGGACATTGTTGTGGGCTCGGGGACCGTCGTCGTCGACGCTGATGGCCTTATCGCGACACCGGGAGGGATCGACACCCACGTGCATGCCATGGCACCGCGAGTCTTCGAATCCGAGATCTCGTCAGGAGTCACGACCGTGCTCGCGCAGGAGGCTGGTCCCGTATGGGGTGTTGGCATCAACTCGCCGTGGTTCCTCGGACTCGCACGAGCTGCCCTAGAAGCGGTGCCTATGAACGTCGGACTCCTCGGACGGGCCTCGTCAGCACGACGAGGAGCCCTGGATGAGGCGGCTGACGCGCACGTCTGCGGTTTCAAGGTGCATGAGGACACCGGCGCGACCCTCATGACCATCGACACAGCGCTGCGCGTCGCCGACGACATTGACGTGCAAGTCGCCCTGCACACAGATGGGCTCAACGAGACTCTCTCGGTGGCAGACACGCTCGCGGTCCTGGACGGGCGTGTGGCCCACGCGTTCCACGTGGAGGGTGGAGGCGGTGGTCATGCCCCTGACGTGCTCGCACTCGCTGGCCGAGAGCACGTCATCGCCTCATCTACGAACCCCACGATTCCGTACGGAGTGAATGCCGCTGCCGAGACCCTCGACATGGTCCTCTTCTGTCACGGACTGGCCTCCGAACGCGAGAGCGACCTCCACATCGCCCGCGCGCGCATCCGCGAATCGACCATGGCCGCTGAGAATCGCCTCCATGACCTCGGCGTCATCCCCATCACATCCTCGGACGCCCTGGGCATGGGTCGAGCGGGGGAGACCTGGTGGCGTACCTTCGCCATGGCCGATGCGCAGGCGATCCAATCAGCGGACCAAGACTCGTCCGAGAGCGAGCGAGCCGACGACAACGATCGAATCCTTCGATACCTAGCCAAAATCACGATCAATCCCGCGCTGGCTCACGGCCTGGCACACGAGGTTGGCCGGCTTGCTGTCGGTCATAGGGCCGACATCGTCCTGTGGGATCCACGTTCGTTCGCCGCCAAGCCACAACTCGTCCTCGTCGGCGGCTACCCGGCTTGGGGAGCGACGGGAGATCCGAACGCCACCATCGATGGGGCGGAACCCCTTCGTCTCGCCGAGCAGTTCGGTGCACTCGGGCAGGCACCGCGACAACTGGGCTCCATCATCACCAACCAACGGGCTGCTGAGCAGTCGCCTCTGGATCGACCCATGATCGTGACCCGAGGGTGCCGGACAGTCCGAAGCAGTTCGATGGTGCGCCACGGTGCCCTTGGTGAGGTCACCGTCACCCCCGACGGCAGCACAGTGACATGGGAGGGGAGCCCAATCTCCTGCTCCCCCGTGGCCGAAGCCTCGCTGTCACGCGTCCACTTCTGGTAGCCGTCAGGCGTAACGAGCGAAGATCGCGTCGATCTCAGCACGCTCCGAGGGGGTCATCGCTCGCGAGCGCTCGCGATCCCACAGCTGCCGAAACGTGAGGTCGTTGTCTGACTTCTTCTTGCGTCCAAACATCGTTGATCCCTTCCTGTGGGCCCAGGGCTGGCGCCCGGCCCAACAACCGGCCGTGTGGTGGTGACCGGCGATCGGGCCTGGACCCGTGACCCCTTGTGGGGGACATGTAAACGGTGACATACACGGCTGGATCGACCCGAGGACGGGGTCGTGGAGCGTGGGCTAGATCACGCGTGTCGAGCGGGGGCCGATCGAGGGACTAGCTGTCCTTGAAGAGGGCCGATCCGCGCTTCCACTCGGGCCAGGTGTAGTTCCAGTAGCCCGCGAGGTAGTCGTCCGTGCCGATCTTGGCCGGGCTCCCGTTGTACTCGGCGATGTCACCGAACTTGGTGTTGCGGAAGAGCCAGCCCATGTCGTCGTACGTCATGTTGGTGCAGCCGTGTGACGTGTTAGCGTAGCCGATGCTGTAGTTCCACGTGGCATCGTGGATGTACTCGCCATTGTCATTGACGCGGATGGCCCACTTCACGGTGACATCCCAGCCCTCTTCGGGATCCGGGTTGTACAGGCGCTTGTCCGGGATATGCGCGGTGAGGATCTTGGTCCCCGCCTCCGTCAGCCAGCCGGACTTGCCACCGGAGATCTTGAAGGTGCGCTCCTCGACCCCGTTGCGCGTGTACTTCATGGTGTGCTTGCTGAGGTTGACCTTGAGCACGACCTGGTCGCCGGTCTTGAAGGTCTTCGACACATTGGTGCCGTAGACACCCTTGGCACCCTGGACAGACGCGAGGTTGGCGGTCAAGGTGATGGAGGCATTGCCGGGCCAGTAGGAGCGCGGACGGAAGACCGCCTTGGTGGAGCTCGCCCAGAACCAGCCGGCCTCACCGAAGTCCTTGTCCGACGTGACGACGAGTGCCTTCTCCACCGCCTCCTTGTTGGTGATCGGGACCCCGAAGTCCACGATGAGCGGGATGCCGGCACCCATGTTCTGAGAGACATTCTTGTCGGTCGGCCATACGTCGACAGCGAAGGTCTTCTCAGCCTTGCCCATCTTGAAGTTGATGCGACCACCCGGGACGCGGTTGCCATCGGCGTCGGTGATCGTCACCCAGAATCGGCAGGCGGGCGGGAGGACGTCAGTCGTCCACATCCGGGCCTTGCTCGTCTCTCGCACAGCCACGGTGCACGCCGGCTTCTTCTTGTCCACGATGGAGACCGTCGCGCCCTCAGGGACATTGCGGATCTTCAAAATGGAACCTGGCTTGAGCGTGACGACTTTGGCGCCCTGCGCCTTGCCCAGCGGATCGCCGTCGACCTCAAAGGAGATGGGCCGCGGAGGCTTCGGCGGCCGGGGCGGATCGATGCGGAAGTCAATCGGCTCAGAAGCCGCGCCCGGCCCGTCGGCGGTCACAGCGCGCAACGAGATCGAGTAGGGCTGGCCCGGCTGGAGGTTGTCGATCCGGGCAGGGCTCGACGTCACGGCGGGATCGAGGACAACCCAGACGCCGCCCGAATCGGACCACTCGTAGTTGGTGATCACCTGATCGGTCTCGGGCGGGACGAACGTGATGGTCACCGAGTTCCCGACGAGCTCGTATGCGAGGTTGGTCGGCGCCGACACGGTCGGATCTGCCGGGGGCACCGAAGGATCCGTGGGATCGATGACGACGTCGTCGCGGATCTCGATTCGGGTCGCCGTAGTGACGGCGGAGCCGTCCCCCTTGGCGACCATGATCCCGCCTGCGGCCTGACCGTCAGCCGCGAGAGCCGGAGCCTGGACGAGGCCAACGGCGAGCGCTCCCGAAAGGATGGCGGTAGCAAGGCGGGCGGGACGCACGATTCCTCCTGGACGACGGGTGAGAGCGTGTCCACATTATGGGGGATCACAAAGGCCCAAGTCGCCCCGAGGGGCCCAGCCCTGCCTTCGGCGCGTCTAAACTGTGAGGGCTATCACAGACACGTGTCAGCGCCGTCCGAGGAACCGGCGGGAATCCCTCACGCCCCCTGGTCGCGCAGCATTCGGCGAAGGATCTTGCCCGACGGCGACTTCGGGATCGCGTCGGTGAAGACGACGTCGTGGATCACTTTGTAGGTCGCCACGTGCTCCCGGGTGAAGGCAGTGACTTCCTCGACCGTGAGGGCCTGGCCGGGCTTGAGCACGATGAATGCCCGGGGCAACTCCCCCGCCTCGTCGTCCGCGATACCGATGACCGCGGCGTCGGCGATCGCAGGGTGCGTCAGGAGCAGGGCCTCCAA
>JBEAQC010000134.1:0-2633 GCA_041164085.1 Actinomycetota bacterium | reverse complement strand
GCGCACCCGGGATAGGTGTTGTCACGCCACGCTCCGCCGACGGCATCGGCGCGCTCGACGATGACGATGTCGGTGACGCCCGCCCGGCGGAGCTCGATGGCGGCAGCGATGCCGGAGAAGCCGGCCCCCACGATGCAGGCACGCACTCTCCGGGTCACCCGCTCACGATACGGCGCCCCGCAACTGAATGCGCCTGCAAACGCCAAGCGCCGCCCGGACCGGAGGATCCGAGCGGCGCTTGGGCGAACGTGCTGTGACTACTTCTTCACGTCGAAGCGGTCGTTCATCATGATCTTGTCCCACGCGGCAACGAAGTCATGGACGAACTTCTCCTTGGCATCCGAGCTGCCGTAGACCTCGGCGAGCGCCCGGAGCTGGGAGTTGGATCCGAAGACCAGGTCGACGCGCGAGGCATTCCACTTGTGCGCGCCCGTGGTGCGGTCCTTGCCCTCGAAGGTCTGGTCGGTGTCAGAGGTCGGCGTCCAGACGGTGCCCATGTCGAGCAGGTTGACGAAGTAATCGTTCGTCAGCGTGCCCGGCGTCGCCGTGAAGACACCCAAATCCGAACCGTCGTAATTGTTGCCCAGCACCCGCAGACCGCCGACGAGCACGGTCATCTCGGGCGCGGTGAGGCCCAGCAGGTTGGCCTTGTCGACAAGGAGGAACTCCGCCGTCTGCACGTGGCCCTTGGCGAGGTAGTTGCGGAACCCATCGGCGGTCGGCTCAAGCACCGCGAAGGACGCAACGTCGGTCATCTCCTGCGTGGCGTCCGTGCGCCCGGGAGTGAAGGGCACCGTGACGGTGACACCCGCGTCCTTAGCGGCCTTCTCGACCGCCGCGGATCCTGCGAGGACGATGAGGTCGGCCAGGGACACCTGCGTGCCGCCCGCGGCGTTGAACTCCGCCTGGATGGCCTCGAGGTGGCGGATGACCGATGCCGTCTGGACGGGATTGTTGGCCTCCCAGGAGTTCTGCGGCTCCAGTCGGATGCGAGCGCCGTTGGCGCCACCTCGCTTATCCGTGCCGCGGAAAGTCGAGGCCGAGGCCCATGCCGTGCGGACCAGGTCAGCAACGGACAGTCCCGAGTCGAGGACCTTCTGCTTGAGCGTCGCGATGTCGGAGGCATCGATCAGCGGGAGCACGGGCGCGGGGACCGGGTCCTGCCAGATCAAGGTCTCCGCCGGCACCTCGGGACCGAGAAGGCGGGACTTCGGGCCCATGTCGCGATGCGTGAGCTTGAACCACGCGCGCGCGAAGGCGTCGGCGAACTCAGCCGGATTCTCGTGGAAGCGGCGCGAGATGGGCTCGTAGATCGGGTCCATGCGCAGCGCCAGATCCGTCGTGAGCATGACGGGTGCGTGGCGCTTCGACGGATCGTGCGGGTCGGGCACGGCGTCAGCCGCGGCACCGCCTGCGGGGACCCACTGCTTAGCACCCGCGGGGCTCGTCGTGAGCTCCCACTCGTAGGCGAACAGGGTGTCGAAGTAGCTGTTGTCCCACGTGATGGGTGAGGGGGTCCATGCGCCTTCGAGACCGGAGGTGATGGTGTCGTCGCCATCGCCGGTACCGAAGGAGTTCTTCCAGCCCAGGCCCATCTGCTGGATAGGCGCACCCTCGGGCTCTGGGCCGACGTACTTATTCGGGTCCGCGGCGCCGTGGGTCTTGCCGAAGGTGTGACCGCCCGCGATGAGGGCGACGGTCTCTTCATCGTTCATCGCCATGCGACCGAACGTCTCGCGGATATCGCGCGCCGAAGCCAGCGGGTCGGGTACGCCGTTGGGGCCCTCGGGGTTGACGTAGATGAGGCCCATCTGCACCGCACCGAGCGGGTTCTCGAGGACGCGATCACCGGTGTAGCGGTTGTCGGCGAGCCATTCCTGCTCCGTGCCCCAATAGGTCTGGTCGGCCTGCCACACATCGGCCCGACCTCCACCGAAGCCAAACGTTTCAAAGCCCATACTCTCGAGCGCGACGTTGCCGGTGAGGATGAAGAGATCCGCCCACGAGAGCTGGCGACCGTACTTAGCCTTGATTGGCCAAAGGAGACGACGCGCCTTGTCGAGATTGGCGTTGTCCGGCCAGCTGTTGAGCGGGGCGAAGCGCTGAAGGCCCTCGCCACCGCCCCCGCGACCATCGCTCACGCGGTAGGTGCCGGCGCTGTGCCACGCCATGCGAATGAAGAACGGACCGTAGTGCCCGTAGTCGGCGGGCCACCACTCCTGTGAGTCCGTCATCAGCGCGCGCAGGTCTGCCTTGACCGCGTTGAGGTCGAGGCTCTCGAACTCCTTCGCGTAGTCAAAACCAGCGCCCATCGGATCGGCCTGAGGGGGGTTCTGCTGGAGCACGCGCAGATCGAGCTGCTCGGGCCACCAATCCTCATTCTGAGTACCGACGCCGGCCCCTGCCGACATCGGGCACTTGCTCTCGTTCGCCATGTGATCTCCTCCGGTTGTATGGCGTTGCGTGGTGCTTGTTCGTTGCGGTCGTGCTAGCTGGGAGCGCTTGACGCGCAGGTGGGGCAGGTCCCCCAGAACGTGACTTCGGCCTCGTCGACGGTGTAGCCCGCCGCGTCCGCTGCGGTGAGGCAGGGAGCGGCACCGACAACGCAGTCGACGTCGATGATCGCGCCGCAT
>JBEAQC010000133.1:0-7566 GCA_041164085.1 Actinomycetota bacterium | reverse complement strand
CCTTGACGTAGTCCTCGCGGTTCGTCGAGCACGGCTGAGCCCCCACGGCTCGCAGGGCCGCATGGATGACCTCAACCTGATCGTTCAACGTGCCGATCTTCCCCGCGGCGGGGCTATCCGCGTCGAAGAAGTCCGCCCACGAGGTCACCTCGACGCCAGTCTTGGTCGGGTCGTAGGCGATGCCCGTGGTGCCGTACATGTACGGCGCGGTGTAAAGGCGGCCCGGATCGAAGTAGACATCCATGAATTCCGGCTTGATGTACTGACCGTTGGGGAAGGAGGCGGGATCCACCTCCTGCAGCAAACCGAGTTCGATCATCTGCGCAACCATGTAGTCGCTGGGGACAATGACGTCGTAATTGGCCCCGCCGGCCTGCAGCTTGCTCAGCATGGTCTCGTTGGAGTCGTAGTTGTCGAGGTTGACGGCGATGCCCGTCTCTGACTCAAAGCGCTCGAGCAACTCCGGCGAGATGTAGTCCGTCCAGTTGTAGAGGTTGAGTTCCCCACCATTCGGTGTGGGGAAATCTCCCGCGGGAGCCTCCGGGCTAGCCGCATCCGGTGCGGCTGCTGATGAGGCTGGCGCACTGCTTGCTTCGCCACCCCCGCCGACGGTGGTTTCACCGCCGCATGCGGACAGGGCCAGGACGCCTGTCAGGCCGAGCGCCAGCAGGATGCCGGACGATCGGCGGTTCTTCCACCGTTTCATTTTTACCTCTTCCTTCTTGCGATGATGTAGGAAATGGAGACGATGATGACGCTCACGACCAGCAGGAGCGTGGAGAGTGCGTTGACACCCGGAGTGATGGCGTTACGAATCATGCCGAAGATGTAGACAGGGAGAGTCGTGCCACCGGCCCCTGTCAGGAAGTACGACACGATGAAGTCATCCAGGCTGATGATGAAGGCCAGCAGTGCGCCCGCGACGATTCCCGGAGCGAGGAGAGGGAGGGTGATTCGGCGGAAGATCACCCACTCGTTGGCTCCGAGGTCGGCGGCAGCTTCATAGACCGACAGGTCCACGGATCGGAGGCGAGCTCGGATGGGAAGCAGGGCAAAGGGTATGCAGAAGGCCGTGTGAGCAAGCGTGATCGCATCAACTCCCAACGGGAACTGAATTTGGACGAACAACGCCAGCGTGCCAATGGCGAAGACGATTTCGGGGATGACGAGGGGAGCCATGATGAGCGACCACGCGATAGTGCTCCCGGCTCGCGCCATGCGCAGCAGGCCAATGGCCAGCCCTGTGGCAAAGATGACCGAGAGAACCGTGGAGATGCTCGCAATCCTGAGTGAGTTGATCACTGCGCGCTGGATGTCGTCGTTGCCGAGGACATCGGCGTACCACTCAAGGCTGAAGCCTTTCCAGACCGTGACGACTCTATTGCTGTTGAATGAATAGCCGACAACGAAGAGAAGGGGTACGTACAGGAAGCTGAAGACGGCGACCGCCATTGTGCCGAAGAGCGGAAAGTTCTTCAGCGACGTGCCGGTCCCACGTGGAGTCTTCACAGCAATGACTCCAGGCTCTGCTGCCCGCCGCGCCGGCTCGACCTGCGGGCGACTACGGCGAAGATGACAAGCGCCAGCATGACAAGTACGAGGACCATGACGGAGAGCGCTGCTCCGAATGGCCAATTCCTTGAGGCTCCGAACTGCGCAGCGATGACGTTGGCGATCATCAAGGTCTTGCCGCCGCCCAGGAGTTCGGGTGCGAGGAAGGATCCAAGCGCAGGGATGAAGACCAGAATGAGACCAGCAATGACCCCCGGTCGCACCGCGGGGAGGACAATCCTGCGTAGGACGCGCCCCTTTGTCGCCCCCAGGTCATAGGCAGCTTCAGCCAGACGGAAATCGAAGCGCTCTGCACTGGCGTAGATGGGCAGGATCATGAATGGCAGGAACGAATAGACGAGACCGACGACGGTGGCGAACGGTGTGTACAGCATTGAGATCGGCTCACTCAGAATGCCCAGACCTGTGAGGGTGCCGTTAATCGGGCCGTTGTCGTTGAGGATGATCACGAAGGCGTACGTGCGAATCAGCAGGCTTGTCCAAAACGGGATCGTGACAAGGAACACGAGCAGTGTCCGCCACTTTTGTGGACGCGTCGCGATCCACAAGGCGATCGGGATGGACAGGACGAGGCAGATGATGGCCGTGGCCAGTGAATAGAGCACCGAGTTGAAGAAGATCTGCAGGTACGTGGGATCGAAGCTTCGTTCGCCGGAGAGAGACTCGGAGTAGAAGAGTTCGATGTAGGGCTGGGCGGTGAATTCCCACCTCACTCCCACACCGAATTTGGCGCGACTGAGGAAGGAGTAGATAAGGATGATGATGAGCGGGGCAAGGACGAGGGCTACGAGGTAGATCAGCCCGGGAGCGCCCGCCCACCACGAACCTTGCCCAGCCCGTGCCTTGGTCGCTTTCGCCATCAGTCCGCCACGATCCGAAGACTCCCGGGGCGGAAGGTGACCTCGCATCGGCCCCCCGTACTCAATCCCGCGGAGTGCGCCGCGGGCTGCCTTGCCGACAGTGTGGTCCCGCCCACGTCCACGACGGCGTGAAGGTCGCCCCCGATAAACGTCGCGTCGATAATGGGGAAGCGGCCGCCGTCGCCTGAAGTGAGAATCACGTCTTCAGGGCGTACTGCCGCCGTGCGTGCCGCCGCGGTTGCGGCGGGGGAATCCGGCGCCCATGCGTCTCCTGGGATTGTTCCCCAGCCAATCACTGCAGCCTGTGCACCATCCACGTCGAGCTCGAGAAGGTTGGCTTCGCCAATGAAGTCCGCCACAAAGCGAGTCTGTGGTCGCAGGTAAACGTCGCGAGGCGGCCCTACCTGTGCGATCCGTCCCTCGTTGAAGACGGCCACCTGGTCACCCATCGACATGGCCTCGTCCTGGTCGTGAGTGACGAGAATGAAGGTGATGTGCGTCTCTTGCTGAAGCCTCTTGAGTTCGAGCTGCATACCCCGGCGCAACTTCAGATCGAGTGCCGAGAGTGGCTCGTCGAGGAGAAGTACCTCAGGCTCCTTGGCGAGAGCGCGAGCGAGCGCGACACGCTGCTGCTGGCCGCCTGAAAGTTGCTGCGGTCGTCGCCCACCGAGCCCCGTAAGTCGCACGAGCTCTAGTGATCTCTCAACCTTGCGCGAAATCTCATCCTTAGGCAGGTGATCCATTTGGAGTCCAAACGCAATGTTCTGCGCGACAGTCATATGCGGGAAGAGCGCGTAGGACTGAAAGACGGTATTAACCCGGCGTTTCCAGACGGGAACGGTGTCGATGCGCTCGCCGCGAAGATCGATCTCGCCGGCATCAGGTGATTCGAGCCCCGCGATGCACCTCAACAAGGTGGTCTTGCCACAGCCGGACGGTCCGAGCAGCACCATGAACGACCCGTCCGCGACATCAAGGCTGACGTCATCGAGCGCCTTGACCTCCCCACCTTCGGGCGTGGGAAAGGTCTTGGACACCCCCCGCACTTGCAGGGCAGGGACAGTCTCAGCGGACACCGCGCCTCCTCGACAACCGGGGTTGACCGGGCCCCGGACTGAGCGCAGACTAACGGCGTTAGGCCTCGGGCGGAAGGCTGTGACGAGACCGTAATCTTTTTCGGGTAGGAGGTGGGACGTCGTGAGCACGGCAGCCGTGCGTCCGGGGGTGACACCCGAGCGGATCGCCATTGAGGCCCTGGCCATGCTCGATGAGGGTTCGGATGAATCTGTCCTCACGATGCGAAGCCTTGCTGGTCGATTGGGGATCCAGGCGCCTTCCCTCTATGCCCACGTCACTGGCATGGACGAAATCCGTGATCTCGTCCATGCCCTCATCAATTCCACGATTGATGTATCCGGTGTTGAGTCCTCGACAAGCCTGGATGATCTGGTGGAACTAGGAGGAAGGTATCGGGCCGCCTATCGGGTACATCGCGTCGCCGCATCGATGATTGTCGCGCGCAGCATCAACCGCGACCATGCTCTGAGGATCTACGAGCCCATCGCCGCATTCCTCATTCGTTACGGCATCGCGCGCCATCGCGTCATGCCTCTCATGGCGCTGTTTGACAATCTCGTCCTCGGCTCTGCTGTCGAGCCGTTCAGCGCAGGCTTTACCGGTGGGTCCGATGACTATTCCGAGGCGTATCCAGCCCTGTCGACCGCCCTCGAAGCGACCGAACGTGGGCGTACTGACGACGAGGCTTTCGCCATTGGCATGCAGCTCTACGTCGGCCTCCTAGAGGCGGAGCGCACTACGTCCGGATGACCCGCAGGCGATCAACCTTCGGGTCCAGGCTTCCCCTCACCCATCCGTAGGGAGATGCCGCGGTCGAGCGCAGGAAGTCGATGATCGCGGGGGTGAGGATCTCGCCCGGCAGGATGTTGGGCACCCCGGGCGGATAGGCGGCGAGCGAGTCCGCCGAGATGCGCCCCGCGGCCTCTTCGGCTGACACGGATTCGGTGGGGCTGAAGTACGCCTCGCGCAGATCCATGGCCCGCTTGGCGAGCGGCGGCAGGTGGATGGGGGGATGGTCGCCCAGATCCATCTCAGGCAGTGCGTGCAGTGCGTCCACGAAGTAGTCGACATCGAGACGACTACCTGCTCCCACGAGCCCGACGATGCAGGAGTCCGTCGCCATCTCGACGTGGATATTGCTGCGCTCCTCGAGGAGTCGCCGTGCGACATAGCCCGGCGTGCCCCCTGACCTGGTGTCGACCACAATCCGTAGCGGATCGAGCGCGATGACATCTGGCGCTGCGTGGATCGAGGGATCAGGATCGACGAAGCGCCCGCGCTCATTGAGCAGGGCGCGCGCACGCTCTAGATCGGCGACGCTCGCCCCGATGCCCTCGAGCCCGTTGAGCTGAAGGTCACGTCGAGCCAGGTCGAGAGAGGCGAAGAGGATCGCGGACGGACTGGTCGTCTGGACCGTGGTCATGGCGCGCTCGATGAGCGGCTCGAGCAGATCGGCGTAGGGACCGTCGGCGAGGTGCAGCATCGCGGACTGCGTGAGACTGCCCCCGAGTTTGTGGGTGCTGGAGATCACCAGATCGGCCCCGCTCTGCAGTGCCGAGGCGGGCAGCTCTGGGTGAAAGCCGAAGTGGCTTCCCCATGCCTCGTCCACGACGAGCGGGATCCCGTGACCGTGTGCGACCTTGGCGAGGGCGACGACATCCGCACAGGCGCCGAAGTACGACGGTGTGACGACGTACGCCGCCGCCGCATCGGGGTGTTCCTTGAGCCGAGCATCAAGGTCATTGGCGGTGACCCCGTGGGCGATACCCAGCGCGGGATCGATCGACGGCAGCACGAATTCGAGTCTCAGACCAGCGAGGATGGCCCCGTCGATCACCGATGTGTGCACGGAGCGCTGGACGACGGCCGTCGCGCCGAGGCTGCGAAGCGCTAGGCACGCGACGTGATTGCCCTGGGAGGCTCCATTGGTGAGGAACCATGTGCGCCGCGCACCCCACGCTTCGGCGGCGAGAGCCATGGCCTGCTGCAGCGGGCTTGGCTCGTCGGAGCCGGGATCAGGCAGGTCGACGCCTTCGGTGAACATCGGGATGTCCATGGCGAGCAGTTCCGGCCCGGCTAGGGAGGCCAGGGCGCGATGGTGCTCGGGCTGGTCCTGGTGTCCTGGGACACCGAGCCGGGTCCAGTGCCCTTCCGCGTTGCGATGGAGGGCGTCGGCATAGGGGGCAGGGGGAACTTCGGTCACGGGGCCATCCAAGCGCCTGCAGCGGACGGCTCCGATCCGGGGGCGATCTCGTCGTTTGGGCCCGTTCGCTGACGAGGCGGGCAACAATGGCGCTACGTCTACGTGAGGAGAACCATGCGCACCACCTCCCGCCGCGGCCCGCGGGGCTTGATCGCCCTCGGTGCCCTCGCGGCCAGTTCGATCCTCCTCGTCGCCTGTGGCGGCGGGAGCAGCACCTCGACCAGCAGCTCTGCAGCACCAGCGGAGTCTTCGGCTGCGGCGACATCGGCCGCACCAGCGGAGTCCAGCGAAGCGGCACCCGCGGCCGATGGGCTGCTCGGCCAGATCCTCGAGACCGGCGTCCTGCGTGTCTCAACCGACCCCGCCTACCCGCCGCAGTCCTCCTATGACGAGGCAACAGGTGAGTGGCAGGGCTTCGACATTGATGTGGCCACCGAGATCGCGACGCGCATGGGCGTGGTGACGCAGTGGGAGACGCCCAGTTGGGATGTCATCACCGCGGGCAACTGGAATGACCGTTGGGATGTCTCCGTCGGCTCGATGTCGATTACGGAGGAGCGCGCCCAGGTGCTCGACTTCTCTGAGCCGTACTACTTCACACCCGCGGGCGTGGCCGTGAAGGCGGACAGCGACATCCAGTCGATCGACCAGCTTGCAGGCAAGCGCGTGGGTGTCTGCGGCGCGTGCACCTACGAGTTCTACCTCAATCGCACTCTCGCCATCCCCGGCTTCAACTTCGAGTTCCTCGTGCCTGAGGACGTCGAGATCGTGACCTACGACACCGACTCCACCGCGCTGCAGGACCTCAAGCTCGGTCGCGTCGATGCCGTGGTCTCGGCCGTGCCGACGATCGAGGAGGCCATCAAGAAGGGCAAGGAGATCCGCCTGGTCGGTGATCCGGTGTTCCTCGAGCCTCTCGCGGTCGCCGCAGACAAGAGTTCGTCCCTGCCGGTCACGAGCCTGGTAGCCGAGCTCAACCGGATCGTCTCGGAGATGCATGCGGACGGGACCCTCAGTGAGTTGTCGATGAAGTGGTACGGCGTCGACATCACCAAGGGCCCGGGCGCCTGATCCATTCATGACAGATCCCTCGACTCGCGAGGCCGTGCCGCGTCAGCGGCACGGCCTCGCGGAGTCTGTAGAGGCCGCAAGCCTGGCCATTCCGTTCCGGCTCAAGGTTGCCGTCGTGTGGGCTGTGATCTTCGGATTGCTTGCCTTCGCGTTCTTCCGCAGTGGCTTCGATGTCGCGTGGATGGTCGATAAGGCGCCCGCCATCCTCAAGGGTGTCTGGGTCACGATTCTCTTCTCCGTGATCGCCATCACCGCGGCAACCATCCTGGCGATGCTCGGCGCCCTCGGTCGCATCTCCAAGAACCCGATCGCCTATGGCGTGAGCGGCTTCTACACGTCGTTCTTCCGCGGCACGCCGCTGATCGTCCAGCTCTTCCTGTGGTACCTCGCCCTGCCTCAACTCGCCATCGGCCTGCTTCCTGAGCCATACGCGTCGTGGTTCATCTGGCCGGCCCAGGTGGCCGGCGTCGTCGGCATCGCCTTCAACTACGGCGCCTACATGACCGAGATCTTCAGGTCGGGCATCGAGGCCGTGCCCCACGGGCAGACCGAAGCCGCTGATGCGCTCGGCATGTCTTCCGGCCAGCGCATGCGACGCATCATCCTGCCTCAGGCGATCCGCATCGTCATCCCGCCCACGGGCAACGAATTCATCGCCATGATCAAGGACACCGCACTGATCGGGCTGCTCGGCACCACCATCCTGTGGGCGGATCCCTTCCGCATGGCACAACTCACCGGCAAGGCTGACTTCCGCAATCTTGAAGCTCTCATTGTGGCCGC
>JBEAQC010000132.1:0-4729 GCA_041164085.1 Actinomycetota bacterium | reverse complement strand
GCGTATGCCTCCCGCAGCGCTGCCGCCGCCGCGTCTCGGTCAGCGTCGCCAGCACGAAGGCTCGGATCCTCGACCATCCCCGCAGGCTACTCGCGGACCTGCGGGATTCCTCGACCCGCGGGAGACTGGGGTCATGGAGCGGCTCTGCCTGGTGACCGGTGCGACGGGATACGTCGGAGGCCGCCTCGTGCCTCGACTGCTCGAGGCGGGATTCCGTGTCCGCGTGCTGGTGCGCCATCTCGATCGCATCCGCGATCTGCCGTGGGCCGGACAGGTCGAGGTCGCGGTCGGAGATGCTGGCGATCCCGCTGCCATCAGCGCCGCGCTCGAGGGCGTGGACGTCGCCTACTACCTGCTGCACTCCCTCCAGCAGGGTTCCGCTCTCGAATCCGAGGAGGCGCGTATCTCGCGCTCCTTCGCCGAGGCCGCGCGCGAGCAGGACGTCAAGCGCATCGTCTACCTCGGCGGCCTCGCGCCCGAGACGCCTCCCGAGAAGATGAGCCGTCACATGCGCTCGCGCGCGCAGGTCGGCGAAATCCTTCGCTCCTCCGGAGTCCCCGTCGTCGAACTCCGTGCAGCTGTGGTTATCGGCTCGGGATCGGCATCGTTCGAGATGCTGCGCTATCTCACCGAGCGACTGCCGGCCATGATCACCCCGCGCTGGGTCCGACAGAAAACGCAGCCGATCGCCATCCGTGATGTCCTGCGCTACCTCGTGCTCGCCGCGGATCTGCCGCCCGAGATCAACCGTGCATTCGACATCGGTGGGCCCGAGGTCATGACCTACCAGGACATGATGCAGCGCTACGCCGCGGTCGCTGGTCTGCCCAAGCGCCTGATCCTGCCCATCAATCTGCTGTCACCGGGCCTGTCCAGTCACTGGGTCGGGCTCGTCACCCCCGTCCCCCGCCGCCTGGCGCGCCCGCTCGTCGAGTCACTCCGGCACCCGGCCGTGTGTGGGGAGCACGACATTTCTCACTACATCCCCGATCCGGCCGAGGGCCTGCTGCCCTTCGACACCGCGGTCGAACTCGCGCTCACGCGCGTGCGTGATGCGGACGTCACGACGCGCTGGTCCGACGCCTCCACGCCCGGTGCACCGAGCGACCCGCTCCCCACGGATCCCGAGTGGTCCGGTGGCTCCCTCTACACCGATGTACGTGTCGTCGAATCCAGCGCCAGCCCGGAGCAACTCTGGCGCGCCGTCGAAGGCATCGGCGGAGAGCACGGCTACTACACCGGCAACATCCTGTGGCAGGCCCGTGGTCTTATCGACCGCATCTTCGGTGGTGTGGGGCTGCGCCGCGGGCGTCGCGACCCCAACCACCTGGTGGTCGGCGAAGCTGTCGACTTCTGGCGTGTCGAGGAGCGCATCCCCCCGAGGCTGCTGCGCCTGCGTGCCGAGATGAAGATGCCCGGGCTCGCCTGGCTGGAGTTCACCATCGAGCCCCGTGAAGGCGGAGGATCGCTTCTTACACAGCGCGCGATCTTCCACCCGCATGGCCTCAGCGGGCACGCCTACTGGTGGTCAGTCGCACCTTTCCACGGCTACGTCTTCCCGGGCATGGCCAACCACCTCGTCGAGGAAGCAGAAGAGCAACCCCACGCCTCCTTAGCGCCGGTTATCGACCCTCAGAAGGCCTCTTAGCGTCGCTATCGAGCGGAGGGCGAAGCAGCCCGCCGCGACATCGCCTCGGTCAGCAGCGTAGAAAGGTAGTCATGGGTCTCATCCGCCGCGCGGCCTCACTCGCCTCGGTCCCCGTCACCACGGGAGCCCGGCTTGCGGGCGCCGCCACCGCCACCGCGTTCGGCGCTGATCGTGATGCCGTCTATGCCAAGGCGACCGCGGCGTCAGTTGAGACCCTCACTGCCGCGCTCGCCAAGGCACGTGGCCCGGCACTGAAGTTCGGCCAGGCGCTCGCGGTGTTCTCCTCGGCGCTCCCGCCCGAGCAGGCTGCGCAACTCACCGCCCTGACCCGGCTCTACGAGGACGCCAAGCCGCAGCCGCTCAAGACCATCGAGAAGCAGCTCACGCAGTTGCCCAAGGGTGTCGATATCGATCCCGAGGCAATCGCCGCGGCGAGCCTGGGTCAGGTGCATCGGGGCACGTGGACCGACGGCACCCCGGTCGCCATCAAGGTGCAGTACGCCGATGCACCCAAGGTCGTGAAGTCAGACATGATGCAACTGCGTGCGATGGCGCCACTTGTCGGGAGGCTGCTCCCGACGCTCGACGTCAAGGCCCTGGTTGACGAGCACGCTGCTCGCCTGGCCGAGGAGCTGGACTACACGCGTGAGGCGTCGTGGCAGAAGAAGTTCCGCAAGGCATGGAAACCCGGCAAGCACGGCGGGACGCCCGGTTCAGAGGGGGTCGTCGTCCCCAAGGTGCAGTTCGCCTCCGAGACCCTGCTCGTCACCGAGTGGGTCGACGGCACACCCTTCACCGCGCTGGTGAATGAAAGCGCACACCGACGTGATGCCGCAGGCCGTCAGCTCGCGCGTTTCTGCTTCTGGTCCCCTCGCCTGGTCGGTGCGACGCATGCCGATCCGCATCCGGGCAACTTCCGCCTCCTCGAGGACGGCCGGCTGGCCGTCCTCGACTTCGGCAGCATCGCAACGGACTCCGGGCTCTTCACGCATCTCTTCGCCCAGACGCTGATCCTGTCGACGCGCGGTGACTTCGACGGCGTTCTCGATGCATGGCGCCAGGCGGGTCTGGTCAGCGACACCACCACGAGCGAGCAACTCATGGAGATGCTCGATCCCGATGATCGGCCCTACACCCGCGAGGAGTTCACCTTCAGCAAGGAATGGCTGCAGACACGCTCCCAGCAGTTCCAGGACCCGGTCCAGGCTCTGCAGGGTGCGAGCCGGTTGCGCTTCCCACCGGACTACCTCCTCGAGCATCGCGCGGTCATGGGCACGATCGCCCTGCTCTGCGGCCTCGACGCCACCGTCGACTTCCGCGCCGTGATGGACGGCGTGGGCGATGCCGTCGCCCAGCCGGCCTAGGAGCCTGCACCCTCACCGGGGGGCGAGGCAGCAACCGTGTACCCCATGCAGAATGGACCGATGGACGCCCTCGCTGACGTATCCCCCTACGAGCGCTTCGGCGGCCACGACTTCTTCGCAGCCCTGGTCCACGACTTCTACGTCGGGGTAGCGCAGGACCCGGTCCTGCGTCCGATGTACCCGGACGACGATCTCGGCCCCGCCGAGGAGCGCCTGCGGATGTTCCTCGAGCAGTACTGGGGCGGACCCACGACGTACTCCGAGTTGCGTGGCCACCCGCGCCTTCGGATGCGCCATTCCCCGTACACCATCGACACTGACGCTCACGACCGCTGGCTCTCGCACATGCGCGCGGCTGTGGAGGCGCGCACCATGGATCCGCGCGATGAGGAAGAACTCTGGGGCTACCTCACCAGCGCCGCATTCGCCATGATCAACGTCCCCTTCGCCTGAGCCAAGGCACGGGGCGCTTGGTCGTGCGCCTTCCGCGTGGCGACATCGCCTACTGCCGACTCGAAACACACCCGGATGGATCTATCTGGATCGTGATACCCGGCACGGTGCCGCTGGACATGATGGTGCGTGTCACCGCCCCCGCCGTACCAGGGTTCGCCAGGACGGATGTGTCCGACGGTTACTCGACGGGGCGGCGCTGACGCTTAGTGCACGAGGCTGAGGTCAGGCCGCCGAGTCGGCGTATGGGTGCGGACGAAGACCTGTCCGCGCACGGTCGTGATCCGCTTCCAGCCCGTCATGGTGCACGCGGTCACGCGTGAGGCGTCATCGGTGAGGAATCCGAGTCGCCGCGCGGCGTGGAGGACCCGCAGCGGCAGGCCGCCGAAGGAAGTGCGCTCCCAGATCTGCTCAGCGAGTGACTGCGTGTCAACCGCGCCAATGGCACGTCGACGGAACTCCGCGACCGCCGCGTCGACCTCGGGCACGATGTCGCCAGAAACGCCGTGAATCGGCAACTGCCAGCCGTCGCTGGGGGGAAGAACCGCGAGCCCGGGTGATCCCACCGCCGGCTCCGGCAGCCGGAGCTCGGGCGACCCGGTGGTCACCAGACCCCCGCGGATATCGCTCGTGCGCGCGGAAACGTCAATGTCCTCAGCTACGGGGCTGCGCAGCGGCAGAGCGACGAAACTGATCACTCGCATGGGGGGCGCGGCGTAGACACCGATCGCGGCACCGCGAGCCACGACGCGCACGTGCCCGGAAGCGTCCCACGCGAGGAGCCGATCGAGGTGGGCTCCTAGGAGGCGAGCCTCGTGCTCTGGCAGTGCCAGGGACGCGACGGCACTCGATGTCGTCACGACAGGCTCATCCGGTCCGGGCTCATGCGCCAAGCCTCCCCTCCCGGGGCAGCGGCGGCAACTTGAGGACCGGTCGGGACCTGATCAGTCGCGGGTGAGCTTGCGGTACGTCGCCCGGTGGGGTCGCGCGGCCTCAGCCCCGAGACGCTCGATCTTGTTCTTCTCATAGGACTCGAAGTTGCCCTCGAACCAGAACCACTGCGAGTCACCCTCGTAGGCCAGGATGTGCGTGGCGATGCGATCGAGGAACCACCGGTCGTGCGAGGTGATGACCGCGCATCCAGGGAATTCGAGCAGGGCGTTTTCGAGCGAGCCGAGCGTCTCGACGTCGAGGTCGTTGGTCGGCTCGTCGAGCAGCAGCAGGTTGCCGCCCATCTTGAGGGTGAGCGCGAGGTTGAGCCGGT
>JBEAQC010000131.1:0-2843 GCA_041164085.1 Actinomycetota bacterium | reverse complement strand
CGATGTCGTCGATGACGGCCCCATCCGCATCCTCACGATGAGACATCCCGAACGCCGCAATGCCCTGAGCCACGTCATGGCGGATGAGATGTCCGCGGCTATCGAGGACGCTGAGTGCCGCTCGTTCATCCTGCGTGCGGAGCCTGGAGCGAAGACGTGGTCCGCTGGACATGATGTGGACGATCTGCCCACTGACGGACGTGACCCGCTCGCGTGGACCTCCCCGGTCGAGCATCTTGTGCGCGCTGTGCGCGCGGCTCCCTTTCCCATCATCGCTGCCGTGGAGGGAGGGGCGTGGGGTGCGGCATGCAACCTCGCCTTCGCGTGCGACCTGATCGTGGCGACGCGCGACGCCAGCTTCGCCATCACACCGGCCCGACTCGGTGTGCCGTACCACACCGAGGGGGTCGCCCAATTCCTCGGCGCGGTGCCGGTCAACGTGGCCAAGGAGATGTTCTTCACCGCCCAGCCGCTGCGCGCGGACGCTCCTGCGCTCTCGGGGACGGTCAACCGCATCGCCGAAGACTCCGAGGGATTGACGCAGGAGTCCCTCGCCTTGGCTCGACGCATCGCGAGTGTGGCCCCCCTGTCGATCCGTGCCATCAAGGCAGAGATCAACGCGCTCACCGACGCTCGATCGCTGGATAGCGGCACTTTCGAGCGACTGACCGCGCTGCGCCGTGCTGCGTGGACCAGTGGTGACTTCGCCGAGGGGCTGGCGGCGTTTCGCGAGCGACGGGATCCTCACTTCAAAGGTGAGTGATCAGGCTGGTTGAATGTCGGCGCCATGAGCAGCCAGCCGACAGCCCACTTCGCTTCGACGAGCCGGAGCCTGTATCCGGTCATCGTCGGCGTGTTCGTCGGCCTCCTGCTCATCTCGAATATCGGAGCAGTGAAGCTCATCGAGTTCGGGCCCATCATCACCGACGGAGGCGCCTTCCTCTTCCCGCTGGTCTACATCGCGGGAGACATCCTGAGCGAGGTCTACGGCTTCAAGGCTGCTCGCAAGGCGATCCTCATCGGCTTTGCGATGTCCGCTCTCGCTGCACTCACGTTCTTCGTCGTGCAGATCTCCCCGCCCGCCGAGGCCTGGGGCAACCAGGAGGCCTTCGAGGCCGTGCTGGGCTTCGTCCCGCGCATCGTCCTCGCGAGCATCGCCGGCTATCTGGTCGGACAGCTCCTCAATGCCTGGGTGCTCGTCAAGATCAAGGAGCGCACCCAGGAGAAGGCGCTGTGGCTGCGCCTGCTCGGCTCGACAGCGGTCGGCGAGTTCGCCGACACCATCGTCTTCTGCACCATTGCCTTCTACGGCGTGATCACCGGCGAGGAGTTCCTCATCTACGTCGCCTTCGGCTTCGCCTACAAGACGCTCGTCGAGGTTGTCCTGCTGCCGGTGTCCTACGCCGTCATCGGCTGGGTGAAGCGCAGGGAGCCCACCTACGCCGAGGCGGTGCCGGCGTAATAGCGGCCTAGAAACTCCTCGCGCAACGCGTCGAAGCCACCGTCGTCGATCGCTGACCGCATTTGATCTACGAGGCGCACGGTGAAGCGGACGTTGTGGATCGTCGCCAGTGTTGACGCGATCATCTCCTTGGCCTTGAAGGCATGGTGCAGATAGGCGCGCGTGTAGTGAGTGCAGGTGTAGCAGTCGCACTCGGCGTCGATGGGCTCGAACGCGCGCCTATGTGCGCTGGTGAGCAGATTGAACCTGCCGTCCGGGGTGTAGACCGCGGAGTTGCGTGCCTCGCGCGAGGGTGACACGCAATCGAACGTGTCGGCGCCCGCGGCGACGCCGGTGAAAAGATCGCCCGGCTCACCGATACCCAGCAGGTGGCGCGGTCTGTCATCCGGGAGTTCGTCCGTCACCCAGCGCACGATCTCTCCCAGATTGCGCTTCTCGATCGCACCTCCGATGCCGTAACCGTCGAAGTGCATCCGACCGAGATCCCGAGCGGCCTTGCGCCGGAGTTCTTCGTGCTGCGCACCTTGGATCACGCCGTAAAGCGCTTGGTAAGGCCGATCGGGGGAGCGCAGCCGGTCGTGCTCTGCGAGGGAACGCTCGGCCCACAGCCGCGTGCGCTCCAGGGAGAGCACCTGATAGTCCAGGGTGTTGTTCAAGGTGGTGAGCTCGTCGAAGGCGAAGGTGATGTCCGCGCCGATAGCGGTCTGCACCTGCATCGACACCTCGGGGGTGAAGCGATGCTCCGAACCGTCCAGGTGCGAGCGGAAGGTGACCCCGTCGTCGTCGACCCGGGCGAGGCGCTCCTTGCCCTCGGCGATGACGTCGTCATCGCGCTGCCCCGAGTCCATGGCGAGGACCTTCTTGAATCCCGCCCCCAGGGACAGCACCTGGAAGCCACCGCTGTCGGTGAATGTCGGGCCAGGCCAGTGCATGAAGGCACCGAGCCCGCCCGCTTCCTCGATGATGGCCGGCCCAGGCTGCAGGTAGAGGTGGTACGCGTTCGCGAGGACGGCCTGTGCCCCGAGGTCGCGGACCGTCTCGGGCAGCAGTGCTTTGACCGTCGCTTTGGTCCCCACCGGGATGAAGGCCGGTGTGCGGATCTTCCCGTGTGGCGTCGTGATCACTCCGCTACGCGCTGAACCGCTGCGCGCGCCCACGACGTACCCGAAGTCCACCACGCCCACAGGATGCCAGCATCCTCTTGGCGCCCGAGCTGGGTCTAGGCTCGCCGGGTGAGCCTGGTGGAGAGCATCGACGGCGTCGACATCGAGCATCGCGACATCCTCACCAATGGCATTCGCCTACATTGCGCGCTCGCCGGCCCGGAGGACGGGCCGCTCGTGCTTGCGCTCCACGGCTTCCCTGAGTTCTGGCGTGGCAT
>JBEAQC010000130.1:0-11547 GCA_041164085.1 Actinomycetota bacterium | reverse complement strand
AGTCGAGCACTCCGTCTAGCCGGTCCACGAATGTGAGGGTTGGAATGAAGATCATCATGAACGTGCGAATCACTCAGGGATACGAGAAGTGGGTCGAGCTCTTCCGTTCCGCGGGGGCTGTGCGCGAGCAATTTGGCATTACCGTTTTGGCGTATGGTCACGATAAGGACGACGATTCGAGCGTGTACCAGGTGCTCGAAGTTGAGTCCATGGAAAGAATGCAAGAAGCGATGAGCAATCCCGAGCTGCGGAAGATGCGAACGGATGCGGGGGTCGACCTAGAGTCCCAACGGATCACTTTCCTCGTGGAGTAGTTGAAGACATCGGGCTGGTCTGAGTCGTCTTCCACCATCACATTCGAACTCTTCGCCAACCGCAGGGCACGGAGATCGCCTGGGGTGTCCATCTTGCGGTTTGGGGCGCTTTGATCCTGGTCGCCCGCTTCCGCAATTGGAACGTGGATGCCAAGCCTGAATCGGCTCTAGCTCCCACAGCGTGATCGTTTCGTACAAGACCGTCCTGCAATCCCGTACCTATTCTCCACGTGAGACATATCGACAAACCGGGCCAAGGGCCCCCGGCGCAGCGACGGAGACGTGAATGTCTGAGCTCAAAGACCTTATGACGAATGTATATGCCGAGATGTCGGCCACGGACGACGTCAATGCGATGGTGGACAAGTATTTCGCTGTCGATTTCGTTGAACACGACACGATCCCAGGGATCGAAGCAGAAGGCCGAGAGTTGGCGCGAGTGATGTTCGGCATGATGAAAGGCGGCATGCCGGATATTCGCGTCGAGGTCGACATGATGGTGGAAGAAGGCAACAAGGTGGCTGCCTTCGGTGCTTTCGTCGGCACTTTCACCGGCGAGATGATGGGCATGGCGGGGCAGGGGCAACAGGTGCGCATGCCGTTCGCCGACCTTCTTGAATGGCGTGACGGCCAATTGGTGGCCCATTGGGGCGTCTCGGACATGTCCGCGTTGTTCGTGCCGACTCCTTAGATCCCTCGACTATCCCCTGGAAAGGAACGAGGACATGTTCACTCTGCTAGCTAGGCACAAGGTTGAAGATTTCGACAAGTGGATTGCTCTCTACGAGGCCCAGCGCGGAGAGCTCGCGGCGCTCGGCGTCACCCGCGAAGCTGGCCTACGAGCCGTGGCCGACGGCAACGACGTTGTGGTCTTGCATGAGTTCGAGACTCGGGAGGCCGCAGACGGCTTTCTGGCGATGGCGCAGCAGGCGGATATGCAAGAAATGTTGAGAGCTGCTGGCATTGTCGGTCCGGTCACCTTCGAGATTTTTTCCAACTGCTGACGATGGAGACAAGTCGTGAAGTTCCTTAATGTCCGTATCTGGTTGATTGTGTTTGGCATCTTCTTGCTCATCGGATCACTCAGTGGAATCGGTTCGGTTGAGAGCGAAGCGTCCAAGCAATGGGATGGGGTTGACCTGACGGGACGAACCCTGGACATTGCTGCGTCGGTCGAAGTCGTGTGGGTGCTCAACGTTGCCTTGTGGGGCGCCGCCATCATCGCGATATCCCTCTTGGTGAGTGGACACAGTCTTGCGCGGGTCGGCGTCGTTGCCATCGTCACCGTGATACTCAGCCAATTGTTGGTGGCTGCCTACCTTGGCGTCACCTACGACTACGGGCAGAGCGCCGGGGGACCGCCATGGCAATTCTTCATCATCCTGGCTTTGGCGATCGTCACGCTCGTTGCCTGCATCGTGAACTGGAAGCAAAAGCCCGTCAGGGTCGATTCGTCGGCAACGGCCTAAGCACTTCTGCCCAGATCCGCCGAACGACAGTGAGGAAGTCAAGGAGGCACGGGAGTTCCTACCAGCCTCCGCCGGAACGAGCGATTGTGAAGGAGTAGGAAGAATGTCAGATTACAACAGCTTCTGGGGTGCGATTCGGCAGCGCGATGTCCTTGTCGGATTTGGCTACTTTGCTTTTGTGAACGTCCTGCTACTAGGGATTGTTGCGCTTGCAAACGACGTGGTGACCGATGGTGGATCTCGTGGCGTGCAGATTTGCTTTGCGATCATCGTGGTGGGACTCAATTTTATGTTGTGGTTATGGACTGACTCAGCAATCAAGGACGTCCAGACCAGTACGAAAGACATCGCGGTTGAGGATAGAAGCCTTGCGCTCAGTCAGAATTTCATTAGGTCGCCATGGGTCCTTTATCGAGGACTGGTTGCCGTCATCACCCTAGCCATCGCTGGAGGTCTGCTCTTCGCGGTCTTCTCCTAAGGACCTTTGGGCATCGCCCTTGGTCTCAGGCGAGAGGGAAGGCAGCGCGCTTGGCCGGGGGAGACCCGAACATCGAGAGCGTGCGAGTCTGACTCCCCAGAGTTCGCTTCCCATCGCGAGCTGACTGATCATTCGGTGTTCGCATGCGGACGGGATCCCTGGCTGGAAACTTACGCTACCGTAGGTTACGCTAGCGTAGGTTTACTGAAGGTGGGGAGTTTCGATGGCACTCGAGCGTCGTGAAGTGGATCTGCACGGCCTGCGGCTTGCCTATGCCGAGTCCCCGGGCATGGGTGTCCCGGTGGTCCTTGTCCACGGAGTGGGATCGAGCATCGACTCCTGGGGCGAGGTCGGGGACTCCCTTGCTGCCGCCGGGCGTCACGTCATCGCTGTGGACCTCATCGGTCACGGAGCCTCTAACTCCGGCAACGGCGACTTCAGTCTCGGCGCCAACGCGTCCGCGATCCGCGACCTGCTCGACGCGCTTGACATCGACCGGGTGCATCTCGTCGGGCACTCCTACGGCGGCGGCGTCAGTCTGCAGTTCACGTACCAATTCCCCGAGCGGGTAGCCTCGCTCGTCCTCATGTCCAGCGGGGGACTCGGCGCAGACGTCCACTTCGGCCTGCGGGCTGCGAGTCTCCCGGGATCGGAGCTGGTCCTTCGGGCTGCTGTCAGCCGGCGCGTGGTCAACACCCTCCACCGGACCCGGGCCGCTCTGGGCAGGGTCGGCCTCGGGCATCGCGGAGTGAGTGAGCGAACCCTGGCCAAGCTTCAGCGTCTCCAGGAGGAGAGCCGCCTCACGGGCTTTGTCTCTACAGTGCGAGGGGTTATCGGCCCTGAGGGGCAACGCGTCCAGGCGGTCGATCGCCTCCCGGGACTGAGCCCCGAGCACGTCCTCATCATCTGGGGCGATGCCGACGGAATGCTCCCGGTCGAGCACGGCCGTCGGGCGCACGACATCTTGCCGGGCAGTCGATTCGTCGAGATCGCTGATGCTGGTCATCATCCCCACGATGACGCGCCCGATCGCGTCTTCCTCGAAATCCTCGGGCATCTCGCCCGAGTCGAGACTGTGGCGCCTCCTGTCTCCGCCAGCGTCATCCCCGGCAGTGGCGTCAGGCTCGGCGCACAGCGCTGACCGATGACACGACGTCGGCTCTCTTCATCCTCGACACGCTCGACCCGATGACGGACGCGGAACTCGACACGGCCACCGAAGAGATCGTTGCACTGCTGATGCAACTGGGGCCGGACGTGCATGCGGCGCATAGGCTCGTGCGGGTCTAGATCGACACCTGCCTAGATCGACACCTGCCTAGATCGACACCTGGCCGTCGATGACGGTCACGCACCGTCCGCCGATCCAGATGTCCTCGCCCACGCGGTCGACCTGGACGCGGCCGGCTCTACCCATCGCCGTGCCCTGAGCTGCGACGTATCTCTCAGGTGCTCGCCCGGAGCCGATGAGCCATTGAGCCACGGCGGCGTTGAGTGACCCGGTGACCGGATCCTCGGTGAGTCCGGAGTTGCCTGGGAAGAACGCCCGCACCTCGAAGTCGACATCGCCGGATGCGTGCGGCCCGACGACTCCGACATCGAGGCCAGCGAGCAGTGCCGGGTCAGGCTCCAGTGCCAGCACCTGGTCGGCACTCTCGAGGAGCACTGCTTGCCAGCCGGGGCCGTTGTCGCACCATTGGTGGTCGACGATATCGGCCCGTGTCAGCCCAAGGCCGCGCGCGATGCGATCGACATCAGCTTCATCCAACGGTCCGCTTCGCTGTAGTGGGGGAGCGGCGAAGGCGAGCACATCGCCGGCCCGGCGGATACGCACAAGGCCCGCACCGCACTCCTGGACGATCACATCGTTCGCGGGCGCGCCTCCTGCCTCGAGCCAGGCGTGGCAGGTGCCGAGCGTCGGGTGACCCGCGAAGGGCAACTCACGGCCGGGACAGAAGATGCGTACGCGGTAGTCAGCTGCGGGATCGGTCGGCGGCAGCAGGAAGGTCGCCTCGGAGAGATTCGTCCAGCCGGTGAAGGCGTGCATCTGCTCGGTCGTGAGGCCTTCGGCGCGATGCACCACGGCCACGGGATTGCCGAGAAGGGGTGAGCCAGTGAAGACATCGACTTGGCGGAAGGGGCGTGCAGCCATCACAGGACTGTAGTGACCCGCGGAGTTTCCAACACCACGGCGGGTCCTGCGAGCAGGACCCGGTAGCCCTTATGCCCACGTCACGCGAGAAGCGCGGCCTAGCGGGCCGTGAAGAAGAGCGTCGCTTTCCTTGAGAACAGCAGCGCCAGGATGATGAGGGAGAAGATCGCACCGAAGAGCCCGTTCCAGCGCGCTCCGCTCACGAAAATGAGCTGGAAGATTGCGAAGAGCAGGCCTACGACGGTGACGATGCCAACCAGAAGGCGCGAGAAGTTGTTTCCATCGAAGAGCCCCTTGGCAACAGCGAGGTAGATCAGGCCGAGGACGAGCACCACAATGATGCTCAGCAGGCCCACGCTCGCGCGCAAATCGGCGTTGAAGATGGCGAGAATGCCGGAGATGACGTAGCTCAGCCCGGCAAGAATGACCAGGATTCCTACGACCGTGACTCCGATGGGGCGACCCATGGCGCGTTCCTTCCGTAGCAGCAGTGGTGCCGCGATTGTGGCGCACGCAAGCACACTTCCTTCCGCGACAGGCCGGGCACCGTGCGATTACTACCTCGGCGGACGTGATCGCTCGAGCGCCACGGCGTAGAGGCCGACGGTCGTGACGGCGACGAGCGCGATGGTGACCTCGGAGAGTAGGAAGGCGATGAAACCTCCTCCGACCGGCACCTGGGAGCGGTCGCCGAGCCAGATCCAGATCGCGAGAGCGGCTGCGCACACGAGGAACACCACCGCCGCGGCAAGCACGAGGGGCCGTTCCGGGGACGAAGGGGAGTCCACCGGCGTCCGACGTGCCACCGTCATCGCCGCGGCCGCCGCCATCCAGGCGAGGGCAACAGCCACCCCACCGAGGATGTCACTGGGACGGTGCCAGCCTGCAGCCAACGTAGCCATCGTGACGGCAGCCACCCAGAGCATCCCGATGCCTGCCACGGGAGTCCGATAGCGCGGGGCCGTCACGATGAGGACTCCCAGCGCGAAGGCCATCGCGATCGTCGAGTGCCCGCTGGGGTAGGTGTCGATGTTGCCGTTGTCGACGTAAGCATTGAGTTCCGGGGCGAGGTCGCGTCGCGGAAGGACGCGCTTGAGGATCTCGGCGCTGGTGATGGCGCCCCCAAATGCGACAGCCGTGACAAGTGCCACGGCACGCTGTTTGCGCACGAGGCCGACAGCGAGCAGCAGCACCACCACCATGAGGATGATCGTGGAGATGCGGATGCCGTGGAGAGCGGAAGTGACCGCCTGCCGTGCCTCCAGGCTCGCAAGTTGCCCGCCCAGGAGCGCTCGATCGTCCCACCTTTGACCGATCGGCACCCTGACGAAGATCACATACAGGCCGACGACGCCGATGACCCCCGCTGCCGTGAGTGCGAGAAGGCCGCGGATGGGTGCGAGGCGCCCGGTCATAGCCTCGGTGAGTCGAACTCGGCGTTGATCTCATCCATGGTCATGGACCGCCGATCACGCATGCGCAGGAGCAGTGGGATGGCGATGAGAGATGCCAGGATAAGGAGGAAGGACGACGCGACAGGAGTGTCGAACCAGTCGATGAGCAGAGCCGCGACGAGCGGTGCCGTGCCGCCGAAGATTGCCGAGCCGAGGTTGTAGCCGACGGCGAGTGCTGAGTAACGCGCCTTGGACGGGAACTCCTCGCCGATCGCGGCGACGACCGGCCCGGTGTAGAGCATGAGGAGCACGAGCAGGACCAGACCGCCGACGATGACAAGGACAATGCCCTCGTTGGTCATGAGCCACAGCATCGGCGCACTGAGCAGCACGAAGCCGACAGCGGCGGCCGTGAGGGTGAGTTTGCGGCCGTAGCGATCCGACAATGCCCCGAAAGCGGGCGTGGCGAGGGCGTAGACCACGGTCATGCCCGTCGTGACCCACAGGGCGGTGTCCGACTGGATTTCGCTGAAGGAGTCCAAAATCGTCGGGACGAAGCCGAGGACGACGTAGTAGAGGATCCCGCCGTATCCCGCGAGGAGCGCGGCGATGATGACCTGCTTGGGAAGGTGCTTGAGGGCGTAGCGCAGAGGCTTCTTGGGTACGTCACCTGCGCGCTCCTCGTCGAGAAACTCCTCGGTCTCCGGCATCCGTCGGCGCATGACCAGGGCGAACAGGCCGAGGGCGCCTCCGACGAGGTAGCAGATGCGCCAGCCCCAGTCGCTCATGAACTCACTCGACGTCCAGGTGGTGAGGCTGGCTACGAGGGCCGAGGCGAGGATGACTCCGAGCCCTGACGTGAAGACGGCGGTGGATGCGACGAAGCCGCGCTTGCCCGGTGGCGCCTGCTCCACCAGTTGGACCACCGTGCCGCTGTATTCACCGCCGGCGGAGAAGCCCTGGAGCAGGCGCATGGCGGTGAAGAGCAATGGCGCCGCGATCCCGATGACGGCGTACACGGGAAGGAAGGCGGTGAGCGCCATCGGTGCGGTCATCATGAGGATCGACAGCACGAGCGCCTTCTTGCGACCCAGCCGGTCACCGAGGCTTCCAAAGAATGCGCCACCGACGATGCGCATGATCGAGCCCGCGGCAAACACGCCGAGGCTTGCAATCGCAGAGACGATCGCGTCATCGGAGGGGAAGAAGAGCGGGGACATCACGGGAACGAGATAGAGGTAGAGCCCGTAGTCGAACCACTCGACCACGGTGCCGGCCGATCCATAGACAACGGCGGACCGGGCCCTCTTGTCCTCGGGCGTGCTGGCACGCAGGATCGACATCCCGGCACCCTAGCGACGCTGGACGCGCCCAAGGTGCGCCTGCCGCGCTTGGTGATGTCTCTACGACATTCGTGCAAGGCTGTGCCGGTGATCGCCAGGCGTATCGGGCTTGCCCTCGGGGCTGGTGTTGCCGCGGCGGGCGCCGCGATCGCCTACACCGTCGCCCAGGTGCAGGGTCGGGCTCAAGGCGATGTCGAGGCCTACCTGAGCGGTCCTGTCACGGCCGATCCGCCGGTGGTGATCGCCGGAGCGAGCATCGTCCGCGGCCGAGCGTCCGTCGACTTCGTTCAGATGCTTCGCGATCGATTTCCCCGGCGCGCCTTCGTCAATGCAGGTGTCAATGGCAACGTGGCGTGGGAACTCATGCAGCGGATGGATCCGATCCTGGTGTGCCGGCCGTCGCAGATTGTCATCCTCATTGGCACCAATGACGTGCAGGCAACCCTGACCCCCGATGCCACGCGTGAGACCCGGACGTCCAAGGACTTGCCCGAGGATCCCTCACTCGGGTGGTACGCCGCGTGCATGACAGCGATCGTCCAGCGCAGTCAGCAGGCAGGGGCTGAGGTCGCCCTGTGCTCGTTACCTCCCATCGGTCAGGATCTGGGTGCGCCGGTCAACGCCGTCGTGCGCGAGGCAAACGCTCTTCTTGAGCGTGTATGCGCGACGACGGGTGCGACGTACCTGCCGGTGTACGAGGTCCTCACCGAGTTGCTCGCCAGCCAGCACGCGACTGACGGACCGGCATGGACCGGGTCGTGGGCCCCCGGTGCCCGCTCCCTGGTCGAGCACTTCGTGCTCAAGCGGAGTTACGACGCGATCGCCCTGGCCCAAGGCTGGGTGCTTTCCCCAGATGGTGTGCACATGGATTCCACGGGCGCGGGACTCATCGCCGAAGTAATCACGGACTGGCTCGTCGATCAGTCGAGCACGTCGTAGGCCGCGTCGCCGACGTTGACGGAGATCACCGGGGCCGCGGCCGGGTCGAGCCATCGCACCAGCCACTTCATGTCAGGTGCCGGCATCGAGATGCAGCCCTGCGTGGGCTTGCCCTCGCTCACGTGGAGGAAGAATGCCGAGCCGCGGCCGGCGATCACCGGATCGCGGTTGTAGTCCATGACCACCGCGTACCTGTAGGCGTCGATATCACCGAGCTGCTCCGACTTAGATTGGCGGAAGCCGCAGCGGGCACCCGGTGAGCAGATGCGCATCGAGTTGTAGTGCCGGCTCTTGACGTCGGACACCCACCAGTGGGAGAGGCCCACGCGGACGTACGGCACCTTCGCTCCGGGATTCTTGGCGCGACCGAATGCTTCCGTCAGCGGGAACAACCCTCTCGGTGTGCGCGAACGCCGCTCCGAGGCCAGGCCGACGCCGTCCTGACCGACGAAGACCTCGACGGGCCCACGCACGCGGACAAACTGACCTCCGCGCATCTGCCAAGCCTCCAGCGTCGCGGTGGTCGACAATGAAGAATCTGCGCTGACGGTGACCACCTGACGTGGGCCGTCGTTCGCAGGCGCCGCCGCGGCCGGCCCGAGGACAGAAGCGATCATGAGGCCGGCGGCACACACGGAAGCGGCGGCGAGGCGGTGGATCACTGCCTCAGGCTACGTCAGGAGTCGACGTCGAGATCAATTGCCGTGTCGATGCGGTGCACGTCATCGCGACGCACGACGTAGGCGCTTTGCCGGCCTTCGACGCGAAAGGTCCAGGGGCCGTCCTGTCCGGGATCCTCGGCGACGAGTGCCGTGTCCTCATCGATGCCGAGCATCGTCCCGCCACGTGACGCGAATGGCCGGAGCGCCAGGTCGGGCAGCCAGCGCGTGTAGCGGTCAAAGTGGGGGAAGACGCGCACGTCGGGTACGACACCGAGCCCTGACAGGGGTTCCTTGCCGGGATAGCGGAAGTGCTGCACCGTCCCACCCATCGCCATGGCTCCCGCACTGCACCCGGCAAGTCCGGCCCCGCGTTGCCAGGTATGGCGAATCGCCTGCCACACGGGAGTGTCGCGGAGGGTCTCCGTGAGGAAGGTGGGGTTGCCGCCGGAGAGATAGATGAGACCTGCGCTCTCGATGAGGGGGAGCCAGCGCTCGTCGAAGGCATCGTCGCGACGACGCACGTCGATGACAATCTGCTCGGCGCCGAGCCGCGCGGCCGCCTGTCGCCCGAGGTCGTGCCAGTAGGCAAGGCGGTCATGGCCCTCGGGGGCTGAGGCTGTCGCGAGTTGGACGTAGACGCGCGGGTTGTCGGCGAAGAGCCAGTCCTCGACGTCTCCCAGCACGGGCAGGTACTCGCCGCTGCCCACGAGGGCGAGTCGTCCAGCCATGGCGGGACTCTACGAGAGTTCACTTCGTCGGCACTGAGTGACCACCTTGCGCCGGTAGCGTCGGGGCATGACTGATTCTGCAGATGCCCCTATTCCTGAGGCCATTCCGTGCACCACCGCCTTCGAGGTCCCCGGCTACGTCATCGACAAGCACCTGGGCCTGACCTGGGGTGTCCTCGTCCGCTCCGTCGGGTTCGCCAAGGGCTTCACGGGTGGATTCCGCGCTCTCAAGGCAGGCGAGGTGCCGCAGTACACGGACGTTGTCGATCAGGCTCGTCGCGATGCGCTACAGCGACTCATCGAGCACGCGCAATCGCTGGGTGCCAACGCTGTGATCGGCGTGCGTTTTGATTCCAGCGATGTCGGCGGCGGGGATTCGGGGCTCAGTGAGATCCTCGCGTACGGCAGTGCCGTCGTCATCAGGCCGGTATAGAGCGGACCTACTGTCCGGCGTCGGCGTGCGCGGCGTCGTGGAACTCACAGAACGCGGCGTAAGCTCGAGGCGCCCAAATCGTGGCGGGTCCCCCGCCCATGAGGATCGTCACGCCGAGCATGTCGGCGGCTTCCTCCTTGCTCGCCCCCGCCTTGACGGCCGCGCGGGAATGGGAGGCGACGCAGCCATCGCACTCGGTCGCGACAGCGATGGCAAGGGCGATGAGTTCCTTGTGTTTGACCTCCAGGGCGCCGGGCGCGAAGGCCGCGCCGTGGAGTGCGCGGAAGCCGTCGTAGACGTCGGGGATGGCCTTGCGCAGGTCGCGGGTGAGTGGCGCGAGTTCGTCGAGGACGGCTTTGCCATGGTCAGTAGACATAGTGGGCAGTATACCCCGGGGGGTATATAGGGCTAGAGCCGTAGGTCCCCGCTACTCCTCCTTCTTGCCCTCGTCGAAGGCTTCCTTGACCTGATTCCAGTAGCCGGTCGCCTTCTGGGTGGCTTGGTCGGTGAGTTCAGTGGCCTTGTCGGTCACGGCGCCGGCGAGGTCCTCTACCTCGGCCTCCGCCTGCTCGGCAACACCCTCATCGCGCAGTTTGTCGTTGCCGGTGAGGGCCCCAGCCGCCTCCTTGAAGCGGCCCTTGAGATTCTTGTAGAGCGGATCCATGAGGTCTCCCTTGCTTTGGCCAGTGCCCCCGACGCTACTCCGATCCGGAGCCACATGAGGGCGAGAAACGGTCCACCGGGCACGCATCGTTCGGGGCCGCCTCACCTGACTGGAATGGACGATCGGCGGCCGATGTTGCCAGCGGTAGCGTGATGCATGAGGAGGTGTCGTGTCCGAGAGCGTGGAATTGGCTATCGGTGGCATGACGTGCTCGACATGCGCCTCTCGGATCGAGCGCAAACTCAACAAGGTCCCGGGTGTCCGCGCGAGTGTCAATTACGCGACCGAAAGCGCCCACATCGATCTCGACACGCAGATCCCGCTCGCCGAACTCGTGCGTGTGGTCGAGCAAACGGGCTACTCCGCATCACCGGTCGGAGATGCGAGCGGGGGAGACGATGAGGTCGATTCCCTGCGCGTGAGGTTCTGGATCTCACTCGCCCTGGCCGCGCCCGTCGTCGTCCTATCGATGGTGACGCCGCTGCAGTTCCCCGGCTGGCAATGGGTGGCTCTCGCGCTGACCACCGTGATTGTGGGATGGGGAGCCTGGCCATTCCATCGAGCTGCTGCGCTCAATGCGCGGCACGCCTCCGCGACGATGGACACCCTTGTGAGCATGGGCGTGCTCGCGGCATACCTGTGGAGTCTGTGGGCCATCGTCTTCGGTGGTGCTGGCGTGATCGGCTACACGATGTCGCACGGTTTCGGCTCGCACTCATCGTCTGGGCTTCCCGATCTCTACCTCGAGGTCGCGGCCGCTGTGCCGGTCTTCCTCCTGGCCGGTCGCTGGTTCGAGGCCAGGGCCAAGCGCAGGTCGACGGCCGCGTTGCGAGCACTCGCGGACCTTGCGGCACCCGACGCCGCGGTCGTCCACGACGGGGTCGAGAAGCGGGTGCCGGTCGCCGATCTCGTGGTCGGCGATGTCTTCATCGTTCGCCCGGGTGAGCGCATCGCCACGGATGGTCTCGTCG
>JBEAQC010000129.1:0-16306 GCA_041164085.1 Actinomycetota bacterium | reverse complement strand
TTCCTCCGATAGCGGTGGCCGGATCGATGCGCACCAGACGGCGCAGTGAGAAGGCGGCGCCGACGATGCCGGCGACGATGGTGAAGACGGCGATCTGGATCAAGGTGTCGGTGCGGAAGAGCGTCGGCACGGTCCCGGGGATGATGAGGCCGAAGAGCCGCGCGACGACAGCGCCGATGATCACGCCGAGGATCGACGCAACGACGGCCTGCACCATCACCGCGCGTCCCAGCGCCCCCGTCGACGTGCCGAGGGCCTTGAGCGCGGCGAAGAGCTCGCGCTTCTCCAGCACCAGCAGGGCAAAGAACAGGGCGACGACGAGCGCGGCCACGGCGAGCGTGGTGTAGATGATCGAGTTGAGCGTGGAGCTCTGCTGCTCCACGCCGGGGATCGCCAGGCCGACGGCTTCGGCGGTGAGCACCGAGGTGCCCGGGAGTGCAGCGGCGATGGTGGCGAGGTCAGCGCCGGGCTCGGTGATGAGCGCGACGGCGTTGATCGCAGTGGGCTGGCCGCGCAACTCCGGACGCACCGCGTCGCGCATCGCGCGCCAGTCGCCGACGGAGGTCCACACCGTGGGCTGCAACTGGTACGCCGCGTCCGAGACGAAGCCGACGACCTCGACGCCGACGTCTCCCACCGAGACCTGGGAGCCGAGGGTCACGCCGACGTCCTGCAGTCGCGTGTCGACCGCAGCCACGCCGGCCTCGCCTGGATCGGGCATGCGGCCGTCGACCAGCGTCGTCGGCGTACCCGGGCCGCCGACCTCGAGACCGAAGATCGCCAGGTCGATGTCGCCCTCGGGGCCGGTGCCTCCGGTGAGGAGCACACCGACCGGGCCCGCAGCCTCGACGCCGGGTGCGCTGGCGAAGGCCGCGACATCAGCCTCGTCCATGCGCGAGCGGATGAGCGAGCCCTCGGCGTCGTCGGAGAAGGCGTAGGCCGTCGCGTTGGTCGAGCGCACCGCGCCGGTCGCTCCATAGAACAGGCCGTCGGCGAGCGCGCCGAGCACGAGGACGAGGAAGACGATGAGAGAGAGCGCACCGACGACCGCGCCGAAGCGGCCCTTGGTGCGGGTGAGCTCACCGCGTGACAGCAGTGCCGCGGGGCCGCTCATCGCGCACCTACCGCGGTCGCCGGGTCGATGCGCGCGATGCGCCGGATGCTGAGCAGGCCAGCGAGCAGGGAGAAGATGAGCACGCTGACGACGACGCCGATGATGAGGCCGGGCTCAATGTTGACCGGCAGGCCGGTGTTGAGTCCTTGCACGGCGAGCAGGGTGAGGCCGACGGCGATGGCCGAGGCGATGAGCACCACCAGGGTGATCTGGATGGCGACGGTCGCCGCGAGCCGGCCCGTGCTGGTGCCGATGGCGCGCAGCAGCGTGAAGGGCCTGAGCTTTTGCACGGTGAGGATGAGGAAGAAGAAGCCGATCACGACGATGCCGATGACGAAGGTCAGGCCGACCAGGATGCCGAAGCTCTGCGAGATCGACTCGATGCCGGGGATGAGCGAGACCGCCTGCGCGCGGGTGTACCCGGTGACGTCGGGCACCGTCGCCGTGATGTCACTCGCTACCTGCGCGGGATCCGAGCCCTCAGTGACGTCGAAGGCCACGGCGTTGATCGGCACGAAGGGCAGACCCGGATTGGTGCCGGTGAACGCGTCGCCGTACGTGTCGAAGGTGATGTACATCGTCGGAATGGCGTTGAACTGCGCCCCGCGCAGAAGGCCGACGACAGTGAGCTCGGTGCCCGCGGGGTCGAGGATGATGACGTCACCGATCGCCACGCCGCCGCCGTCGACCGCAGCCTCGCCAGGAGCGGTGGGGAGCGCGCCGTCGACCAGTCCCGTCGGGGCGCCGGGCGCACCCTGGTCGAAGCCGAAGACCTGCACGTCGGCCTGGGCTCCGTCGATGAGTGCCGCGGTGGTGAAGGTGCCGACCGCGCCGTAGGAGCCGACGCCGGGCACGGCGGCAACCGCGTCGAGGACGTCGGGGGCCATGCGGCTGGCGGCGATGTTGTCCCGGGCGAAGTCGGCGTAGACCAGGCCGTCAGCCTTGAGCCCGTCGAGTGCGCCGACGAGGGCCCCCACGAGCGCCGCCGACAGGGTCGACAGCAGCAGCACGAGGAAGACGAGGAGAGAGACGGCCCCGGTGAGAAGGCCGAACCTCAACTTGGCACGGCGGATCTCCGCCCCTGCCAGACCCATATGACCTCCCGAGATCGGGCTGGTTGGGCCAGCCTGCCGTGAGTGGGGCCCGGCCGCATCCCGGGGTCGGTGCCGAGGCCTGCCGAGCGGCCGTGCCAGCCCGTCAGGGGCGGCTTGGCCGACCCGCCGGGCCGAGTCGAGGCCTGCCGAGCGGCCGAGGGGAGAGAAAACGACGCTTCGTCACGGTTGTCTGCGGCCATGAGCGTGACGAAGCGTCGTTTATGCGCCGGCGGGCGTGGAAGGCGGGCAGTGGGGGAGGCTGGGGGCGTGGACCTCGTGCTCGATCTCGACGTACCCCTCGGCGGCCGGGTGCGCACGACGTGGACCGCCCCGGTGGGTACGCCGCGGGGATGGGCCTGGGTGCAGCACGGCTTCGCCCGGCGTGCATCGGCGCTCGCCGGATGTGCGCAGCTGCTCGCGAGCGAGGGCATCGCGGTGGTGCGGCCCGACATCGCGTGGTGGCGCCCGCGCCGGTCGATGCACGATCCGACGTGGCTAACCGCGGCGAGCGTCACGATCGCGCGCGCTGTCGAGGTCGGTCTGCCGCAGGCGCGCGGAATCGGAGTCGGGGCGCCGGACACGTGGATGCTCGTTGGGCACTCGGCCGGGGGAGCGGTGGTCGGACATGCGGCCGCCTGCCTGCAGGGGCGTCAGCCGGGAGTGGGTGGACAACGGGAGCTCGCCGGTGTCGCCGCCCTGGTGCTGCTCGATCCGGTCGACACGGTTGGCGGTCTGCTGTCGAGGGCGCTGCCGGCGCTCGAGCCGGAGATCCGCGACAGATCCACGGTCCATGCCTGCCGGCCCTCGCGCTGCAATCGACAGGGCCTGACCGTGACCGAACTTGCTCGCCGCGGCTGGTCGGTGGTCGATCACCCCGGCCTGTCGCACGCCGACCCCGAGCGGATCCCGCCGGCGCTGGCCGGTCCGGCGCTGCCTCCGGATCCCTGGGCCGCACGGGTCTGCGGCCGGCCGGGCAGTGGCGCCGATGTCCTCGCGCTCGCCGCGGCGGTCAGCAGCGAGGCCCGGTCGGCGTGAGACCGCCCCCCGGCCCCGCGGGAGCCGCGCCTGACCATCGGGTTGTGCCTGCGCACGAGTTTGTGAGAGGTGTGACAGGCGTGGCTTCTTGCTCGAGATGAGGCTGAGCCTTAACCTCGTCGTCGAGAGGCACTCACCTTAATATCTCGACCTCAACTTGAGATTGAGATATGCGCATGCCAGCGCACGGCCTAGGAGGACGCTCGTGGGCCGGACTCGAAGGGACACACCCGTGGCAGCACCGCAGAACTATCTCGCCGTCATCAAGGTCGTCGGCATCGGCGGTGGCGGCGTCAACGCCGTCAACCGGATGATCGACGTGGGGCTCAAGGGCGTCGAGTTCGTCGCCATCAACACCGACGCGCAGGCACTGCTCATGAGCGACGCCGACGTCAAGCTCGACATCGGCCGGGAGCTGACCCGCGGCCTCGGTGCCGGCGCCGACCCCGAGGTCGGCCGCCAGGCGGCGGAGGACCACGCGGAGGACATCGAGGAAGTGCTGCGCGGAGCCGACATGGTCTTCGTCACCGCGGGCGAGGGTGGTGGCACCGGCACGGGCGGCGCGCCTGTCGTCGCGCGCATTGCCAAGTCGCTCGGTGCGCTCACCATCGGTGTCGTCACTCGCCCCTTCGGCTTTGAAGGCCGCCGCCGTCAGTCGCAGGCCGAGACCGGCGTCGACGCGCTGCGCGCCGAGGTCGACACCCTCATCGTGATTCCCAACGATCGCCTGCTGTCGCTGACCGATCGCAACATCAGCGTCATCGACGCCTTCCGCCAGGCCGACCACGTCCTGCTGCAGGGTGTCTCCGGCATCACCGACCTCATCACCACCCCGGGTCTGATCAACCTCGACTTCGCCGACGTCAAGTCGGTCATGCAGGGTGCGGGCTCGGCCCTCATGGGCGTCGGCTCCGCGCGAGGCGAGGAGCGCGCCATCGAGGCAGCCACGGCCGCCATCTCCAGCCCGCTGCTCGAGGCGAGCATCGAGGGCGCCCACGGCGTCCTGCTCTCGGTATCCGGCGGATCCGACCTCGGCCTGTTCGAGATCAACGAGGCCGCGCGCATGGTCTCGGATGCCGCGCATCCCGACGCCAACATCATCTTCGGCGCCGTTATCGACGACACTCTCGGCGACGAGGTGCGCGTCACGGTGATCGCCGCTGGCTTCGACGGGGGCGCCCCGCCCGCGCGCCGCGCGCAGCCGGTGACCAAGAAGATCGCGGATGAGACACCGCTCGCCGCCGCGGTCGCCGCGAAGCAGGGCAAGGGCGACAGCGCGGAGATCCCCGTGACTCCGCCGGAGCCGCCGAAGCGTCCGGTCGAGCCGCCGCGCACCATCGTCTTCGACGACACCGGCGACGACCTCGACGTACCCGACTTCCTGAAGTAGCCCGTGGGCGTCATCGCCCGCGGTCGCGTCGATGGCGCTGCCTTCGGCGCGGAGTGGCTCTTCACCGACCGTCGCGATGGCGTGAGCGCGGGGGAGTACGCCGCACTCAACGTGGGCGCGTCGGTCGGTGATGATCCCGATGCCGTCGCGGCCAACCGCGCGATCATCGCGGGATATCTCGGAGCTGATGCGCTCGCGCTCGTGCGCCAGGTGCACGGTCGCGACGTCGCGCGGTTGACTGCCCCCGCACCCTTGCCGCCCGATGCCGATGCGGTCATCACCGATGTGGTCGATCTGCCCATCGCCGTCCAGACCGCCGACTGCGTGCCGATCCTGCTCGCCGACCTGGTGGGAGGTCGAGTGGCGGCCGTGCACGCTGGCTGGCGCGGTGTGGTCGCCGACGTCATCGACTCGGCCCTCGATGAGCTGGCGCCTGCTGGCGCGCTTCACGCCTGGATCGGCCCGGCTATCTGCCCGGGCTGCTACGAGGTGAGCGAGGAGGTCCGCGCCGAGGTCACCGCGGCTGCTCCCGAGGCCTACGCGAAGACGCGTTCGGGCACCCCCGCCGTCGACGTCCGCGCCGGCGTCGCCGGTCAGTTGCGCCGGCGCGGCATCAGCGCCGAGATCGTCGGTGGCTGCACCTTCGAAAGCGACAATCTCTATTCCTTCCGCCGCGATCCGGTCACGGGCCGTCAGGCCGGGGTCGTCGTGCTCCGGGAGATTCGATGACCGACGAGCGGACCGCTGAGCTGTCGGCCAATCTCGACCGGGTGCGCGCACGTGTCGACGCGGCGTGCGCCGCGGCCGGCCGTGATCCGGATGACCTCACTCTTATCGTCGTGACCAAGACGTGGCCGAGTGACGACGTACGCCGGCTCGCGGGGCTCGGCGTTCGTGATGTCGGGGAGAACCGCGATCAGGAAGCCGCACCTAAAGCCGAGGCGAGCGATGACCTCGACCTCACGTGGCACTTCATCGGGCAGTTGCAGACCAACAAGGCCAAGTCCGTGGCGCGCTACGTCGACCTCGTGCACTCGGTGGACCGGCCGTCGCTCATCGCCGCGCTCGACAAGGGTGCGGCCAACGCTGGTCGGCGGATCGGGTGCCTGATCGAGGTCGATCTCACCGACAGTTCCGCAGGATCGCCGGATCAGAGTGAGGGGCGCGGTGGTGCGCACCCGGACGACGTCGCTGCCCTTGCCGATGCGATTGCGGCCGCCGACCATCTCGATCTGCGCGGGGTCATGGGGGTCGCACCCCTGGATCGTGATGACCAGCGAGCGGCATCGGCGGCGGCCTTCGCGCGACTGGCTCAGATCTCCGCTGACCTGAGGCGAGCTCACCCTGAGGCCACGCTCATGTCCGCCGGGATGTCCGAGGATCTCGAGGAGGCCGTCGCCGCAGGCGCGACACACCTGCGCGTGGGGAGCGCGGTCCTCGGGACTAGGCCTCCGCTCGGCTAACTTAGGAGGACGCCACCGCGATACGGAGGCGAGAAGGGGTTTGCCATGGCGGGCGCAATGCGCAAGATGGCGGTCTACCTCGGCCTCGTGGAGGACGATCCGGACC
Source organism: Actinomycetota bacterium (assembly GCA_041164085.1). GTDB lineage: Bacteria > Actinomycetota > Actinomycetes > S36-B12 > S36-B12 > Mxb001. The sequence continues at coordinate 10,104 of JBEAQC010000129.1, read as the reverse complement.
GGAACGAGTCCTATTTCGAAGAGGACGAGTGGGAGTACGACGACGAGCCGGCACCCACCCGTCGCTCCCGCAGCTCTGAGCGCGAGCGGTCCTCCCGTCAGGCGGAGCGTGCCGAGCCGCGCACCGTCACGGTCGTCGACCCGCGTGAGCCGCGTCGCCTCTATCGCGATGAGCAGCCCAGCAACGTCTCGCCGATGCCGAGCCCCGGCGCGCGTCCGGCACCGAGCCCGGCCGTCGACCTGGCTCGCATCACCACGATCCACCCCCACACCTACAACGACGCGCGCCGCATCGGCGAGGAGTTCCGCGAGGGTGTGCCGGTCATCATGAACCTCACCGAGATGGATGACACCGATGCCAAGCGCATCGTCGACTTCGCCGCGGGCCTGGTCTTCGGTCTCCACGGCACTATCGAGCGTGTCACCAACAAGGTCTTCCTCCTCTCCCCGGCCAATGTCGAGGTCGGGGCTGAAGCCCGGGCTCAACTCGCGCAGACCGGCTTCTTCAACCAAAGTTGATGCGCAGGTGCGCATCAGTCGAGAGGGGATAGGTCAGTGGCGTTGGTCGGGCAGGTGCTCGCCACTTTCCTCTGGCTCTATTGGCTCATCCTCATCGGCAGACTCATCCTGGATTTCGTCCAGATCTTCGCGCGCTCCTGGCAGCCGCGCGGGCCACTGCTCATCATCGCCGAGGCGATCTACACCGTCACCGATCCGCCACTGCGGCTGCTGCGCAAGGTCATCCCGCCGCTGCGTCTCGGTGGTGTGCAGTTCGACCTCGCCTTCCTCATCCTCATCATCGCCGTTCAGATCCTCATCAACGTCGCACTCGCCCTGTAGTCCGCGCATTTCCCTGGAGGCACCGTGACCCTCACTCCGCAGCAGGTCCATGACAAGCAGTTCAACACCGTCAAGATGCGCACGGGCTACGACATGGACGAGGTCGACTCCTTCCTCGACGACGTCGAGGCAGCGCTCGGAGCGCTCATCGTCGACAACGACGACCTGCGCGCCCAGCTCGCGCAGAAGCCTGCCGCTCCTGTCACCCCTGCGGAGGCCGACAAGAAGCTCGCCGAGGCGCAGAAGCAGATCGCCGAGGCCGACAAGAAGGCGGCGGATGCCCAGGCCAAGCTGACCGAGGCGCAGGCCAAGCTGGCGGATGCGGAGAAGAAGGCCGCCGAGGCCGATCGCAAGCTGGCCGAGGCTGCCGAGCGCGAGAAGGCCGCGGAGACCAAGCTCACCGAGGCGCGTCGCATGGCGACGGCCAACACCGTCTCCCCGTCCGCTCCCGCCGCCGCGGCCGCAGCCGCGATGGCCGCACCCGCTGCACCCGCTGCACCCGCTGCGCCAGCGGCACCAGCCCCCGCCGCTCCTGCCGCCACCACCGACGCGCCGGCGCGTGCCCTGGCGATGCTCGAGGCCGCCCAGCGCACCGCCGACGAGACCGTCGAGGCGGCCAAGGCCGAGGCCGACACCATGCTGGCCAAGGCGCGCGAGCAGGTGAGCAAGGAGACGAGCAAGCTCGACGAGCAGCGCGCGGCCCTGGAGACCAAGGTCAACGACCTGCGCAGCTTCGAGCGCAGCTACCGCACCAAGCTGCGCGACACCATCTCCGGTCAACTGGCCGAACTCGACAAGGTCGGCTCGGTCGAGCCCAAGACCGGCGCCTAGTCGGCTGCGCTCGGCTGGGGTGCCTCCGGCTCCGGCCCTTGCGGATCCGAGTCCTGCTGCTTCGCGTCCGTGCGGTTCGCTCCGGGCAGCGGCCTCACGCTGCTGGTCGTGAAGTTCCACTTGAGGGTGACGAAGCGCAGGATGATCACCGACAGCAGGCACGCGAGAGCGGCCATGCCGCCGCTGATCTGATCCAGGAGCACATAGACCGTGGTGCCGATGACGGCCAGGAGGGCATAGGGCTGACTCGGTAGCAGGATTTGCGGCGTCTCCCCGCGCAGCACCGACACGACCACTCCGCCGGTGATCGCGGCGAGGAAGCCCACGGTGATCGCTCCGATGTCGGGTAGGCCGAACTCGATGGCCAGTTGGGCTCCGATGACGGCGTACAGGCCCAGGGCGAGAGCGTCGAGGAGGATGAAGGTCCAACTGCCGACCGAGATCCAGCGACCGACGAGCAGCACGGTGATGACGGCGCCGAGGACCGTGACGACGTACCAGGGCGACCGCAGTGCGAGCGGTGGAAGGTTGCCCAGCAGGACGTCACGCGTGATGCCTCCGCCCAGACCGAGCACGAAGGCGAAGACCGTGACACCGACAATGTCGTAGCTCACGCGACCGGGCTGACGGCCCAGGATCGCACCGGAAACAGCGGCGACAAACGTGGTTACGAGCGCCAGCCACAGGGGAGTGTTGGCGGCGATGTTGGGGACGTCGACGGTGAGCATCGAGCGCAAGGGTAGTGGCCTGGCCTAGGCGCGCTGCAGGCCGAAGGCCAGGCCGAGATCGTCGTCGGCTGCCGTGTGGTCACCCGGGTCGGTCTCGCCCTCGACGTACGACGTGGCCAGCACCTCGCCGGCGATGAGCTCGCCGTGCTCGCGCATCGCCGCCGCGACCATGGGATCGGCCGACTGCCAGCGCAGGGCGATGCGGTCGGAGATGTCCAGGCCTGCCGACTTGCGCGCCTCCTGGATCAGGCGCACCGCCTCGCGCGCGATGCCGAGACGGCGCAACTCGTCGGTGAGCTCGAGGTCGAGGGCGACCGTCTCGCCCTCGCCGCTGGCCACCGACCAGCCTTCACGCGGGGTCTCGGTGATGACGACGTCGTCCTCGGTGAGGTCGACCCCGCCGATGCCCGGGACGTCGATGTGAGCGTTGCCCGCGCGGAGGCCGGCAGCGAGTGCGGCAGCGTCGGCTGCGGCGATGGCGGCGGCCACCTCCTGCACCTGCTTGCCGTAGCGCTTGCCGAGGGCGCGGAAGTTGGCCTTGGCGGTGACGTCGACGAGGTCGCCCTCCGTGGCTGACAGGCTCGCCATGTCGAGCACGTTGAGCTCGCTGGCAACCTCGGCCACGAGTTCCGCGGGCAGCGACGACCAGCCGGGTGCGGAGACCAGGGCTCGGGCGAGCGGCTGGCGCGTGCGCACGCTGGACGCCGCGCGTGCGGCTCGACCGAGCTCGACGACGCGGCGTACCAGTGCCACCTGGCCCGCGAGCGTGTCGTCGATGATCGCGTCGTCCACCAACGGCCAGGGCGCCATGTGCACGCTCGGCGGAGCATCGGGATCGACGGAGCGCACCATGTCCTGCCACACCCGCTCGGTGACGAAGGGCGTGAAGGGGGCCATGACGAGCGTGACGATGCGCAGCGCCTCGTCGAGCGTGGCGAGGGCGGCGGGATCACCGTCCCAGAAGCGCCGGCGCGTGCGGCGGACGTACCAGTTGGATAGGTCGTCGACGAAGGACTGGATGAGTCGACCCGCGCGCTGGGTGTCGAAGTTTTCCAGCGCGATGTCGACCTCGCGCGCCAGGCGATGGGCCTCGCTGAGGACCCACCGGTCGAGGGCGGGGCGCTCGGCGACCGGGGGAGCTGCGGACGAGGTGGGGTCCCAATCGGCGGCGCGCGCGTAGAGAGAGAGGAAGGCGGCGGTGTTCCAGTAGGTGAGCAGCACCTTGCGCACGACCTCGCCGATCGCGGCGTGGCCGACGCGGCGGGCCTGCCACGGCGATCCGGACGCCAGCATGAACCACCGGACTGCGTCCGCGCCGTGCTCGTCCATGAGCTGGATGGGCTCGAGGACATTGCCGAGATGCTTGCTCATCTTGCGGCCGTCCTCATCGAGGATGTGGCCGAGGCAGACGACGTTCTTGTACGACGACTCATCGAAGACGAGCGTGCCCACGGCCATGAGCGTGTAGAACCAGCCGCGGGTCTGATCGATCGCCTCGCAGATGTAGTCGGCCGGGTAGCGCGCGGCGAACTCCTCCTGGCCGCGATGCGGGTAGCCGAACTGCGCGAAGGGCATCGCCCCGGAGTCGTACCAGCAGTCGATGACCTCGGGCACGCGCGTCGCGGTCTCGCCGCACACCGGGCAGGGGAAGGTGACCTCGTCGACGAAGGGCCGGTGCGGATCGAGATCGGCCAACTCGCGGCCGCTCAACTCGCCCAGCTTGGCGAGGGAGTCGACGGCGGTGAGGTGACCCTCGGGGCAGCGCCAGATCGGCAGCGGGGTGCCCCAGTAGCGATTGCGCGACAGGGCCCAGTCAACGTTGTTGTTGAGCCAGTCGCCGTAGCGGCCCCACTTGATCGTCTCGGGGTACCAGTTGGTCCCCTCATTTTCCCGTAGCAGTTCGTCCTTGATCTGCGTGGTCTTGATGTACCAGGAGGGCTGGGCGTAGTAGATGAGCGGCGTGTGGCAGCGCCAGCAGTGCGGGTAGGCGTGCTCGTATCCGACGTGCTTGAAGAGCAGGTCGCGCGCCTTGAGGTCGGCGACGAGGGTGTCGTCGGCCTTCTTGAAGAACGCCCCGCCCACGAGAGCGAGGTCGGGCTCGAAGGTGCCGTCCGCGCGCACCGGATTGACGACGGGCAGGCCGTACGCGCGGCAGGTGATGAGGTCGTCGGCACCGAAGGCGGGTGCCTGATGCACCAGGCCCGAGCCGTCGTCGGTAGTGACGTAGTCGGCGAGCACGACGTAATGCGAGTCAGGGATCTCAACCATGTCGAAGGGCCGCTGGTACGGCGTGCGCTCGAGGTCGCGGCCGCTCATGCGCTCGAGCACTTCGTAGTCCTCGCCGAGCGTGGCGTCGGCAAGGGCCTCGGCGACGACGAGGGTCTCGCCGTCGGCTGTCCGCGCCACGACGTAATCGGCCTTCGGGTTGACGGCGACCGCGGTGTTGGACACCAGCGTCCATGGCGTCGTCGTCCACACGAGAAGGGCGGCATCGGGGTAGCGCTCGTGGAGTGCGCCACCGGTGATGGGGAAGCGCACGTAGACGGACGGGTCGACGACGGTCTCGTAGCCCTGTGCGAGTTCGTGGTCGGAGAGTCCGGTGCCGCAGCGCGGGCAGTACGGCGTGACGCGATGGTCCTGGACGAGCAGGCCCTTGTCGAAGATCCGCGCGAGTGACCACCACACGCTCTCGATGTAGTGCGGGTCCATCGTCCAGTAGGCGTCGTCCATGTCGACCCAGAAGCCCATGCGCCGGGTCATGGCGTCGAACTCATCGACGTGGCGGAGCACGGACTCCTTGCACTTGGCGTTGAACTCCGCGATGCCGAATTCCTCGATGTCCTTCTTGCCGGTGAAGCCGAGTTCCTTCTCCACCGCGAGTTCGACGGGCAGGCCGTGGCAGTCCCAGCCCGCCTTGCGCGGGACGTGGTAGCCCTTCATCGTGCGATAGCGCGGGAAGATGTCCTTGAAGACACGTGCCTCGATGTGGTGGGTGCCGGGAGTGCCGTTGGCGGTCGGGGGTCCCTCGTTGAAGACCCACATCGGCCGACCCGCGGACTGCTCCAGCGAGCGATGGAAGGTGTCGTCAGCGGCCCAGAGGTCGAGGATCTCGCGCTCCATCGCCGGCAGGTCGACCTGCGTCGACACCTGGCGATACATGGGGAACCTCCGGCTCGGGGACGAGGGGCAAGCCTAGCCGGGGCCTAGGCTCGTCCCGTGTCGACGTACTCCGTGCGGGTGAAGCCGGGGGCCTCGCGCACGCGGGTCGGGGGAGGCTACGGCGATCCGCCGGCGCTCGTCGTCGCGGTGAGTGCGCCCGCGGTCGATGGGCGAGCCAATGACGCGGTGGTGCTGGCCCTGGCCGACGCCCTCGAGGTGCGTCGGGTGCAGATCTCCATCGTGAGCGGTCACACGGCACGCAGCAAGGTCGTCGAGGTCGATGCCGACGTCGCCGAGCGCTGGGCGGCGCTCCTGGATCAGGCATGACTCCGATCCGAGCCGTGCTGCTGGACTTCCACGCGACCCTGGTCGATCAGGGGGACGCGACGGAGTGGCTCGCCGCGGGTATGGCGTTTTCGGGAGCCCACCTTGACCCTGCCGATCGTGCGGCCGTCATCGCCCGGCTCGATGACATCTGGGTCCACGCCCGCGTCGTCGACCCCGACAGTCGCCGCGATCACTCGGCCGAGGCGCACGCATCGGTCTTCCACGACGTCATGCGCGGACACGTCGACGACGAGCTCCGACAGGCGCTCTACGACGTCATGCTGGACATGTGGTGTGCCTACGACGACGCTGCACCTCTGCTCGACGCGTTACGTGAGCGAGGAGTGCGCACCGCTGTGCTGTCGAACGTCGGCGTCGACATCAGGCCGGTGATGCAGCGCTACGGCCTGCGGGCGGACGCGGTGATCCTGTCCTGCGAGGTGGGAGCGGTGAAACCGCAGCGGGAGATCTTCCAGGCCGCACTCGATGCCCTCGATGCCCGGCCCGCCGAGACGCTCATGGTCGGCGACGCCTGGAAGGACGACGGGGGAGCCGCGGCGCTGGGCATTCGCACCCTCATCCTTCCGCGCACCCGCGGCAGGATTCACGGGCTAGACGCTGTGCTGCGCCTCGTGGACTGACAGACTGCGGGCAGGAGGGATCACATGGACTTCGGTTTCGACGCGGTGACGCAGGACTACCGGGAGCGCTTGCTCGCCTTCATGGACGCCCATGTCTATCCGCGTGAGGCGGAGTTCTACGCCACGGTCGGCAAGCAGGGGGACTACTGGGCCTGGAGTCGAGATCCGATCCTGCGCGAACTGCAGGGCAAGGCGCGCGCCGAAGGCCTATGGAATCTCTTCCTGCCCGGCGGGAAGCACGACAGCGGTGGAGCTGCCAGTGCCTACGGTGCCGGCCTCACCAATCTTCAGTACGCACCCCTAGCCGAGATCATGGGCCGCAGCCCCGCGCTTGCCCCCGCGGTCTTCAACTGCGCCGCCCCCGACACCGGCAACATGGAAGTGCTGGTCCTCGCCGGCAACGACGAGCAGAAGGAGCGCTGGCTGCGCCCGCTGCTCGATGCTGAGATCCGCTCGGCGTTCGCGATGACCGAGCCCGACGTTGCGTCGTCCGATGCCACCAATATCTCGACCTCGATCCTGCGCGACGGCGACGACTACGTCATCAATGGCCGCAAGTGGTGGATCACCGGGGCGATGAACCCCGATTGCGCGATTTTCATCGTCATGGGCAAGACCGATCCGAAGGCCGATCGCCACCTGCAGCAGTCGATGATCCTCGTCCCACGCGACACCCCCGGCCTGGAGATCGTGCGCGCGATGGAGGTCTTCGGATACGACGACCACGATCACGGCGGCCACGCCGAACTGCGCTTCACCGACGTCCGGGTGCCTGCCAGCAATCTGCTGGCCGCCGAGGGTGCGGGCTTCGCCATCGCGCAGGGCCGGCTCGGTCCGGGGCGGATCCACCACTGCATGCGCTCGATCGGCATGGCCGAGCGCGCCATCGAGATGATGTGCGAGCGCGTCGAGGGGCGCGTCGCCTTCGGTCGGCCGCTGGCTGATCAGGGAGTGATCCGTCAGTGGATCGCGCAGTCACGCATCGAGGTCGAGCAGTTGCGGCTGCTCACGTTCAAGGCGGCTTGGCTCATGGACACCGTCGGCGTGCGAGGCGCACACACGGAGATTCAGGCGATCAAGGTCGCGGCTCCGCTGACGGTGCAGACGATTCTCGATCGCGCGATTCAGGTGCACGGAGGGATGGGTGTCTCGCAGGACACCCCGCTCGCCGCGATGCTCGCCGGAGTACGCACCCTTCGCCTGGCCGACGGCCCCGACGAGGTGCATCTCGCTGCGCTCGGCAAGCACGAGATCAAGAAGCAGCGCGAACGCCGCGAGGGCTGATCAGGCGGGATAGACGTCGAGGTCGGTGGCCTTGGCGCTGAGCCACACCTGTGACCCCTCGTGCAGCCCGAGATCGGCGACGGCCGCTGGTGTGATGACTGCCGCCAGCGCCGGGGGACCGTCGACCTCCACGCGCACGAGATCCCCGCGTGCCTCCAGGGCACTGACCCGTGTTGCCCACACGTTGCGTGCGCTGCCCTCGGGATGCTGCAGGTGGACCGAGATCGCCTCGGGGCGCAGCGCGACGATGACCGGACCGCTCAGCGCCCGGTCGGCGATTCTCACCTCACCGCCGTCCCTCAGGGCGACGACACCGTCACGGGCCTCGCCGCGCAGCATGTTGACGCCGACCAACTGCGCGACGTACGCCGATGCTGGTCGACGCGCGATCTCAGCCGGCGTTCCGCTCTGCACGCGCCGGCCATGCTCGAGCACGACGACTCGATCTGCCAGCACCATCGCGTCCATCGGGTCGTGCGTGACGAGCACGACGGCACCGGTGTACTCCGCGAGATGCCGTCGCAGGAGCGAGCGCACCGAGGCGCGCGTGCCCGCGTCGAGAGCGGCGAGGGGTTCGTCGAGCAGCAGCAGGTCCGGCTCGGTCACCAGAGCCCGCGCCAGCGCGACGCGCTGGGCCTGCCCCCCTGAGAGTTGGCCCGGTTTGCGCGAGGCGAGCTCGCCGATGTCGAGGCGTTCGAGCCACTGGCGGGCTCGCTCGTCGGACTCGCGGCGGGCAACCCCGCGTGCCCGCAGGCCGAAGGCGACGTTGTCGAGCACACTCATGTGGGGGAAGAGCAGGTAGTCCTGGAAGACATAGCCGACCGAGCGGCACTCGGGCGGCACGTCAATACCGTGATCGGTGTCCTCGACGGTGGTGGCCGCGATGTCGATGCGACCTGACTGCGCGGACTCCAGTCCTGCCAGGCATCGCAGCGTCGTGGACTTGCCAGAGCCATTGGGCCCGAGCAACCCGACCGTCTCGCCGTCGGCGACATCGAGCGTGAGGTCGAGCGTGAAGTCGCCGCGCGTGAGAGCGATATGCGAGGCGAGGCTCATGACGACCCTCCGCGCAGGTAGCGATCGCGCAGCAGGAGCAGCACGGTGAGCGATGCGGCCAGGAGCACCAGGCTGAGGGCGATGGCGGCCTCGCGATCGGAGTCGAGCGCGGAGTAGACCGCCAGCGGCAGCGTCTGCGTGACACCGGGCAGATTGCCGGCGAAGGTGATGGTGGCGCCGAACTCTCCGAGGGCGCGGGCCCAGGCGAGGATCGTGCCCGCGAGCAGGGCCGGGCCGATGAGGGGCAGCGTGATGCGGCGCAGGACGGTCCAGCGCTTCGCCCCCAGCGTCGCCGCGGCCTCCTCGAAGCGGGGATCGGCGCTGCGCAGCGCGCCTTCGACGGTGATGACGAGGAAGGGCATCGCGACGAAGGCCTCGGCCATGATGACGCCGGCTGTGCTGAAGGGCAGTTGCACGCCGAACCAGTCGTAGAGGTACTGCCCGATGAGTCCGCGGCGACCGAAGGCGAGGAGCAGCGCCACGCCGCCCACGACGGGTGGAAGCACCAGGGGCAATGTCACGAGCGCGCGGATGACGGTGCGCCCCGGCACCTGCGCGCGGGCGAGGACCCAGGCGAGGGGGACGCCGATGATGACGGCAATCGCGGTTGCGCTCAGCGAGGTGATGAGCGAGAGGCGCAGTGCCTCGGTGGCGACCGGAGAGGTGAGGAGCTCGGGCAGGCGCGACCACGGCGTGGTGATGAGCAGCCCGATGAGGGGGATGGCGAGGAAGGCCACGCCTATGGCAGCGAGGACGCCGATCGGCACGGGCGTCGTACGTCGTCGTGACGCGATCGCGGTCGTCACGGCGTCACCCTGACCGGAGTGAAGCCCGCGTCGGCCAGCAGCTGCTGCGCTCGATCCTTCTGCAGGAACGCGACGAACGTCGCCGCCGCGTCGGCTGCTGCCGCCTCTGTTGTGACGCCCGCCTGATACGTCGTGCTGACGTTGGCGCTCGCCGGGATTTCGACACCGACGACCGCGCCTGACGAGCCTGCGACGTCGGTGACGTAGACGATGCCCGCGTCGGCCTCATCGGTCTCGATCTTGGTGAGTACCGAGCGCGCATCAGGCTCGAGGCTCACCGGGGAGATGACGAGGGAATTGATTCGCAGGAGCTCGCTGGTGGCGACCCCGCACGGCACCTGCTCCTGGCAGACCACGACGCCGACGTTGCTGAGATCCGCCAGCGTTCGGACGTTGCCGGGATTGCCCGGAGGTACGGCGATGGTGAGCGTGT
>JBEAQC010000128.1:0-3954 GCA_041164085.1 Actinomycetota bacterium | reverse complement strand
AGGGCCGCCATGAAGCGGCCACCGAGCTCGGCATCGAGGGTGCCGTCGACTCGCACGAGCCCGTCGAGGAGCAAGGACACGTGGAGGCCGGTGGGTCGCGTCCGGTCGCGATCGTTGACGGCATCGGGATTGACCTGATGGCACAGGTGGCGCAGGCGCTCGTAGAACTCACGCGGCTCGCAACGCCGCGCCACCTCCGTGATCGCATCATCGATCGCGATGAGGTCGTCGCTCAGGGCGGCGTACCGCCGGCGCAGTCGGGCAAGGGCATCGATGTGCTGCGCGGAGATCTCGCCCCGGCGCCAGGCGCTGCCCACGCACGGGAAGTCGGAGATGAGTGCACCGCGGTCGATCACCGAGCGGGCGGACTCGAAGGAGTCGTTGCTGCTGCCCTGGATCCAGCGGACGGGACTGCGTGCGCCGTCGTCGGCCCATTCGTAGGACGCGGCGAAGCGCTGGCTGACGGTCGCGCTCGCGGCTTCGAGCTGGCGGGTGAGCCGGCAAAGTCGGACGAGCTCCTCACCCAGGCTGGCCGCCATCACCGCATCCATCGGGATATCCGCGAGCGCGGCGGCGGCTTCCTCCATCAGGGAGACCGCATGCGACAGCGCGACGTTGGCGTCGAGGTCGAGCAAAGCGGTCATGGCGCTCCAGGGAAGCGTGCGAATGAAGGAGGCACTCCACATATCGCCCACCGGCCCCGGAGGGGGACTCGGCGCGAGGCCCGGCCAGCGTCCTCGCTATTTCCCTGGGAACCCCGATTCCTCAGTCCGACGGAATCGGCTGATGAATCGAACGTATGTTCGAATTTTGCCTCATATCCCGCAGGATGTCAAGACCTGACCCGTGGAAGAACCCACGGTGTGTCGCGACCGGGAGTTGTGGCCCGCGGCCGACGGTCCTGCCACCACCCGGGTCCCCGGGCGACCCCCACTCCGAGAGCGGAGCCCCCGAGCCCCGCCCCGAGAGCTAGAGCGCCTTGAGCGCGGTGAGGTGATAGCGCTGGATCGCCAGCAGCGCCAGCGTTTCGAGGGTCGCGATCTGCGGCTCGGAGAAGACCCAGTTCTTCTGCTTGGGCACGAACTTGTTGGCCTCGACCTCGATGATCGCCATACCGTCGTACATCCAGATGGAGATCTCGTCTGAGGACTCACGCGAGGGCTGGGCGCCGGGCAGGGGTTCGACGTACTGCACGTCCTCGTTGATGATCAGCTGCTGCTGGCCATACATGCCAGGCTCGGTGAAGACCGAGATCTTGACGGTGGCCGTGCCGATCTTGTCGCCCGCGTCGTCCTTGATGTCGTGCGTATGCGTGCCTGCGCAGGCACCGGCGGCGTTGACGAGTTGCTGCCAGGCGAACTCGGCCGTCTGCACGTCCTTGTACTGGTAGACGAACTGGGCTACGTCGAGGAAGTGACCCTCCTTGTTCTGCTTGAAGTCCATGAACATCCCGGACGCGGACGAGGACTTCTCACCCTTGATGACCTTGCCCTTGGTCGCGCACTCCTCGGGGCGCGCACCCTTCATGTTGACCGCGGCCTCGTACTTGTCGAGCGTGCCGAGCCAACGGGGATGCCAGGACTTCTTGATGAGGATCTGCTTCATGCCCTTCTCATTGAGGGCGACGTACTCCAGCTCGGCTGCTGAGGCCGGCACGGAGATGGCAAGGGAGGCGATGGCGGCGGAGGCCGCGAGGGCGATGAGTCGGCGCATGCCAAGGACGCTAGCGCGAGCCTGGCTCGCGCGGCTACTACTCGGCGTTTTTGTCGTCCTTCTTCTTGTCGTCGCCGTCCTCGGGCGCGTGGATCGCGGTGTAGCAGGTCACGGTCTGGCCGAGCAGATCCGAGAACTCCTCGTCGGGAGTGGCCTGCGGCAGCCCGGTCACCTGGGCGGCGAACTCGTCGGCAGCGGCGAGGCCCTCGAGGGTGAGCCCGGTGCCGGTCCACTGGGCGAGTACGGCGAGCCCGGGGCCCTCGACGAAGCCGAGGATCGCGTGCTTGCCGTCGTCGTCGGTGCGGACATCCACCACCTGGCTGAGGGTGTAGTCCGGCTGCAGAACAGCCTCGATCGCCGTGACCTGCTCGCTCGTCGCCGAGTCGCACAGCACCGCGAGGATCGTCTCGGGCTCACTCGAGCCGCTCTCCGAAGGCGCCGCCGACGAGCTGGGTGCCGCAGAACTGCTTGCCTCGCTCGAGGAAGGAGCGGCCGAGGTGCTCGCCGCCTCCTGGGTGTCGCTCGAGCATGCCGAGAGGGCTAGGCCGGCCACGGCTACTGCCGCGGCCCAGCGCAGAGTGCGGGCTCCGAGAGTCATAGGCGCAGGCTACGTCGCCCCCCGCGGGGAGTCGCGCCGGCGTGACCTTCCCGTCACCGGCTTCCCAGCCACTTCCCAGCCCCGCCCCTGGCGTCGCCCGCGTCCCCGGAGTCACACTCGAGACATGACGCGCGTCGCAGTACGGATGGGCACCCTCGCGGTGGCCGTCGTTGCGCTGTTCGCCGTCGCCGCGGCCCCGGTGACCGCCAAGGCCAGCGAGGAGTCGCTGCGCGAGCGCACCCACGCCCGCATCGCGGTGATCGTCAGCGATGCGGTCAATGCCGGGCTCTACTCCGAGGCCCAGGAGAACTACGTCACCAGCGCCCTCCTGCCGACCTACGTCGATCCGAAGCAGCTCTCCGGCAAGGTCGAGGACCGCACGGTCGAGGGCTTCTGGGAGATCGTCACCACCGACACGGGGCTGTCCGAGGGCCAGGCGCGCAATCGCCTGGCGAAGGGCGCGAGCCTCATGCGCATCACCGGCGACGCCTCCGAACTGGTGCAGGAGCGGCTCTATCGCTGGCTGGCCAAGCCGGTCTTCGCCGCCTTCCTCGACGGCCGGATCACAGCATCGGAGTCCGCCTCCCTGAGGGATGACATCGCCCGCTCCATCGACCGTCTCATGAGGCAGCCCGGCGGTGAGGACGGCAAGATCGCCATCTCCCCGCGGCGCATGTAGGTCGACCACCAACGACCCGATAGGGTCCTCTCAGCTGCTCGTGGTGGCCGTCTGCGGTAGGGCGCAGTGATCCCGACCATCTCGAGCTCCGGCCCCCGGCGCCTCCAGAATGGAGTGAGGCATCGGGGGCCGTTTAATTCGTCTGGGGTTTCTCTCGTCACGCGCGGCTTACGCCTTCGACGCACGCGTCATTGATCTACCCTCGTGCCATGGCCATTCTCGTCGTCGACGACGATCCGTCGCTGCGCCAGGTGCTGGAGCGCGTGCTGGCCTTCGAGGGCTATGACGTCGAGACCGTGCCGACCGGGTACGACGCCCTCGAGCGCATGCAGGTGCCCGAGCGCGGTGCGGCCGTCATCGACCTCATCGTGCTGGACCTGGGCCTGCCCGACATCGATGGTCTCGATGTTGCGCGCCGTCTACGCGCCGATGGCCAGACGCTGCCGATCCTCGTGCTCACCGCGCGCGGCGATGTCGGCGACCGGGTGGCCGGGCTCGATGCCGGTGCCGACGACTACCTGCCCAAGCCCTTCGACATCACCGAGCTCATCGCCCGGGTCCGTGCCCTGCTGCGCCGGGCCGGCCACACCGAGTCCACCGGAAACTACGCGCTCGGCGACCTCACCCTCGACGCGGCCCGCCGGCAGGTCACCCGCGAGGGCGAGGAGATCACTCTCACCAAGACCGAGTTCGCGCTGCTGCAGGTCCTCCTCGCGGCTGACGGAGCCGTCGTCGAGCGCGCCGACCTCATGACCGAGGTGTGGGGCTTCTCGTCCCCGACGCTCGACTCCAACCTCGACACCTACGTCTCCTACGTCCGTCGCAAGACCGAGGCCGGCGGGCGCTCGCGATTGGTGCACACCGTCCGCGGCGTCGGCTTCGTCGCGCGCGTCGAGTAGGCATCCATGCGCTCGCTGCGCACCACCGTCGCCCTCATCGTCGCCGTCACCGTCGCGCTCTCCGT